>JAVQWE010000099.1:0-7264 GCA_033579175.1 Phycisphaerales bacterium
GCCTCAATGATCACATCGCCTCGTTGGGCGCACAGCAGAATCACCCCCCGTGCATGCCCCATGAGAATCGCCGTCCGCGGATGGCGGTAGTGCGCATACAGCTCCTCCACCGCACAGACATCCGGCTCATGCTCGGCCAGCAGCCCCGACAGCTCCCGCTCCAACTCCAGCAGCCGCTGTGGCAGTGGCCGACGAACGTTCAGCCGTATGACGCCGGCATCCAACAGGCGTTGACGTCCGTCGGCAAACTCAATCACGCCATATCCAGTGACCTGAAGCCCGGGATCGACACCCAAGATGCGTAACGAACCAGTCACCGTGAGCCAACCCCTCCGGCGGAAACCAAAGCCGGACTGTTGCCTGTAGCCTTCCCGCGGGGTGCTGTGCCACGACCGCGATCAGTTTCTGCGCCAGGTGGTTCGATCCGCCGCGTCTTCCAGCGTGATGCCAATCTCTTTCAGGCCATCGCGAATCCGATCCGCCAGGGCAAAGTTCTTTTCCTGACGGGCCTGATTCCTCAGCCGGATCACCAGCTCCATGACGCGATCCAGCAGATCACCGGAAAGGCGGTTTTCCATCGACCCTCGGAACAGCCCCAGCAACCCGCCCAGTCTGCGCAAAGTCACCCCCGCCGCCGCCACCGCTGCTGCGGCATCGGGGGTTTCCCCCCGCTCCACGCCGGATTCCTCAATGAATCGGTTGATCTCGGTGGCAAGCTGATGCAACACCCCGATCGCGCCGGCGGTGTTGAAGTCATCATCCATAGACTCCATGAACTTCAGTTTCAGCCCTAACACAGACCGGGCGAAGCGATCATAATCGCCCTCGAGCAAGGTGCCGGCGTACTGATCCATATCTGCACCTTCGCCCGCTTCAGTGCCCGTAAGCCGGGCGATCCGCTCAAACAGCCGTTGAAACGCGCTCAGACCCTTGCGGGCCTCGGCAAGCACGTCGTCGTTGAACTCGATCGGCCGACGATAATGCGTGCTGAGCAGGAGATAGCGGATCACCTCGGCACCGTGTTTCTCGATCAAATCCTGCACACGGACGGCGTTGCCGGCAGATTCATGCATGTCGTCAACGGTCCATTCCCCGCTGCGGGACTTGGTGCGAACGCGCGTCAATCCGTTGTGCATCCAGAAGCGAACGAACGGCTTGCCGGTGCAACTCTCCGACTGCGCCAGCTCGTTTTCGTGATGCGGAAACATCAGGTCCATGCCCCCCCCGTGCATGTCGAAGCTTTCTCCAAGGTACTTCATGCTCATAGCCGAGCATTCGATGTGCCAACCGGGCCGACCGCGCCCCCATGGCGAATCCCAGGCCGGTTCGCCGGGTTTCGCGGCCTTCCAGAGCGCAAAATCTGCCGGATTCCGCTTGCCAGCGCCTTCCAGATCACGCAGGCCCGTTTCCTGTTGCTCCACCTTTCGATTGCTCAGCTTTCCGTAATCCCCATCAGCTGAGACATCGAACCAGACGTTGCCCTCGGCCGCGTAGGCGAACCCCCGTTCGATCAGCTTCTGGCAGATTTCGAGAATCTCCGGGATATGGTCACTTGCCCTGGGGAAATGATCCACCGTATCGACCCCGAGAGCGCGCAGGGCATCGAAGTACTCCCGCGTGTGCTGTTCGGCCAGTTCGATCACGCTGACGCCAGCCTTCGCGGCGGCGGCGATGAGCTTGTCATCCACATCGGTGATGTTCACCACCCAGGTAACCTCGTAGCCCTTGTAGGTCAGATACCGTTTGATGGCGTCGAAGATCACCGGGCCGACCATGTGCCCAATATGCGGAGACTTGTAGACCGTCGGTCCACAAAGATAAATGCCCACTTTGCCCGGGCGAACCGGCTCAAATTGCTCCTTCTGACGGCTGAGAGTGTTGTAAACGCGAAGACTCATGGTTTGATCACCCGCCGACGAAGGCCTGATCCATGGCTCCGTCGGTCGATTCTCGCGAGTCGATCGAGGGCATCATAAGGATCATGCTTTCACCAGCAACACGACGGCGTGCGCCGCAACTGCCTCGCCCCGGCCAATCGCGCCACAACCCTCGTGGGTGCCGGCTTTTACGTTCACAGGGCAACCCAGGATAGATTCCAGCCGGGCAGCCATTTCTGAGCGGCAGGCACCGAGGCGGGGTCGTTCGGCAAGGATGGTCAGATCCAGGTTTACCGGGCGATATCCCGCCTCTTTCGCCAATTCCAGCGCCCGGCGAAGGAAAATCGTGCTGTCTGCACCGGACCAACGCGGATCGCTGTCGGGAAAATGCTGGCCGATGTCGCCGGCCGCCATGGCGCCGAGGATTGCGTCAACGGCGGCATGGATCGCCACATCCCCGTCGCTGTGCGCCACTGCCGCAAGCTCCCGGGATACGACGACGCCTGCCAACACCAGCCCGCTTCCGGGCCGAATGCGGTGGATATCGTAACCGTGTCCGATGCGGAAGTCCGTCATGAAGCAAACCGCCTGTCTGGACCTGCGCTTTCCCCAATCTGCCTGCGCCCAGAATCCGGGCCAAGGTCGTGCCGGCAAAGACTACAGCCCGTATTCCTTGATCTTGCGGTAGAGTGTTCGCTCACCCATTCCGAGCATGCGCGCCGCCTGTTCGCGATTGCCGTTGCACATTTCCAGGGTCTGTGCGATCGCCTGCTTCTCGAGCTGATCCAGCGGCACGCCTGCCAGCCCCCGGGCCGAGGCTGCGTCTGCCGTCGTGACACCCCGCAGCTCCGGCGGCACGTCGTCCAGCGTCAGCATCGGACCGTTGCTCATGACGACCATCAGATCAATCGTGCTCCGCAACTGCCGGACGTTCCCGGGCCAGCTATAGCCTGTCAACGCCCGCTGCGCTTCAGGAGTGATGCCCTCAATCGATTTACCGTGTTTCTCGGCCGACTGACGCAGGAAGAAATGCGTCAGCAACGGGATGTCCTCGCGACGTTCGCGAAGGGGGGGGATGCGAATCGTCATGCCCTTGATCCGGAAGAACAGGTCTTCCCGGAAAACCTTCTCAGCGACCAGCTCTTCGAGGTTCTTGTTCGTCGCGCTGATCAGGCGTACATCAACCTTCCGGGGCTCATTGCTGCCGACGCGGATGACTTCACCGGTTTCCAGAACCCGCAACAGCTTGGCCTGCATGGCCGGGGGCATATCGCCGATTTCGTCCAGGAAAAGCGTTCCGCGGCTGGCATACTCAAAACGACCCTCGCGATCGGTCAGCGCGCCGGTGAACGCGCCTTTCACGTGACCAAACAGCTCATCCTCCAGCAGCGATTCCGTAAACGCCGGACAGTTGACCGCAACGAGCCGGTGCTTCCTCCTTCGTGACGTGTTGTGGATGGCCTGAGCGATCAGGTCCTTCCCTGTGCCGCTCTCTCCCAGAAGCAGCACGGGAATGTCGCTGGAGGCCACCTGTCGCGCGGCATTCACCACTCGCATCATCCCCGGCGAGCGGCCGATGATTCCCTCAAAGCCTGACCGATCCGCAATCTGCTCCTGAAGGATCTGGTTCTGTCGCTGCAGCTCAGCTTTCTCCACCGCCCGGTTCACTTGCGCGCGAAAATCGGCCAGGTCCAGCGGCTTTGTTATATAATCGTACGCTCCTTCCTGAATTGCCTGCTTGCTGGTCGGCACGTCGTTTACGGCCGTTACGAGGATCACCGGCGGCGGGGGGTTTAGACCCCGTGCCAGCCGGAGCACTTCCAGCCCGTCCTTGCGGCCATCCATCAGAAGATCAGTCACGATCACGTCGAAGCGACCGTCGCGCAGCCGGGCCTGCGCTTCATTCAGACTGAAGGCCATCTCACAGGAATGCCCCACCCTTTCCAGTGCCTCGGACATGACCTGCGCGTGCTCCGTCTCGTCTTCCACGATCAGGATTCTGGCGGGGTTGGTGCTGATCTCTGGCATGTAACGCTCAGATAGTCAGTAGCCCGACCTGCAATGAAAATCAACACGCCGCAAGTTCGCCTGCGTCGGCCGTTCGCGCAGGCGGCAAGCCGACCGACCGTTCCTCGAGGACAGCAGGACTCCGGTCCATTGCCCGTCTGTGCGGTGGAGCACGGCTGATGACCGGTTATGACGCCGCGCCGCCTTCCGTCATCAACGGCAGTTTCATCGTGAAGCGGGTACCGCGCCCCAGCTCGCTCTGCACCGACAGCTCGCCACCATGCTCACGCACAATTCGGCGTGTCATCGCCAGACCCAGGCCCGTGCCGCCCTTCTTGGTGGAGTAATACGCATCGAAAATCCTGCCCAGCGACTCCGGTGGAATCCCCGGACCGGTGTCGGTCACGTCGATGCAGGCGTGCCGTCCTTCCTGTCGCACCGCCAGAATCAGATCCCCACCGCCGGACATCGCCTGCACCGCATTGAGCATCAGATTCAGCAGGGCCTGCTTGATCAGCTTGATGTCTACCCATGCCATCACCGCATGTTGCGGGCGACTCAGGCGCAGTTGAACCTTCTGAACCTGCGCCTGCGGGTAGAAAAAATCCACCAGTTCCTCAGCCACCAGGCACAAATCCGCCGGCTTCTTTTCCAATTCCATTCGGCCGGCGTATCGCAGGAAATCTTCGAGAATCTCCCGCAGGCGAGCGGTCTCCTGCGTGACGGTTCGCAGACGGTTGGCCAGCCGGGGATGATTCGGGTCGATATCCTCCGCCAGAAGTTGCAGATTCAATTGTACCGTCGAAAGGGGGTTCTTGATCTCATGCGCCAGACCGCCGGTGAGCGTGCCCAGTTCTGCCAGACGCTCGGCTTCGCGTGTGCGGGCCGCCAGCGCCGAGAAACGTCGCACCGCCGTCACCGCCCACACGGCCGCCACCGTGCCACAGAGCAGGAAACCCACAATGACCCCCAAGGCGAAGGAAGTCATGCCACATGCGCCTCCTGCCGCGGCGGCCCTGCCACGGCCGGCGCGCCATCCCCCTCGTCCGGAGCGTCGGGCGGCTCTCGCACGCCAGGCGCAGCCCGCTGGCCGGAACCCGCCCCACGCGGTTCAACGCACATGGGCGGCAAACCGCTCCTTCAGCACCGCGCCCGACGCCCCGCCCGCCAGGCCCTGTATCCGACTCAGCCGCTCGGAGGTGATCGGGTGGGTGCGAAAGAACCCGGCGGAGGTCCCGCCGGTGCTCACTCGCGAAAGGTATCGGGCCAGACCACCCGGGTCATAGCCCGCCAGTCGAACATATCGGATTGCCTCACGATCGGCGGCCAGTTCCTTCTCGGGGTTGAACGCCTTGGTAACGACCTCGTTGGCAAAATCCTTCACTACGCTGCGGAATTGCGCAGCCCGCTCATCCGCCGTGGCCATCTTCCCCAACCCCTGCAGCATTTTGCTGTCCTTGAGGATGGTCTTGCCGTGTTCGAGGCAGATGTGGGCCACTTCGTGGGCCAGCACCCCCGCCAGTTCAGACTCATCCTGCATCCGCGACAGGGCCCCGCGGGTAACGAAAATGTAACCCCCCGGCATGGAAAATGCGTTCGCCGAAGCACTTTCCAGTACGCCGAAGGTGTAATCGATGTCGGTCCGGGGTGAAACCGCGGCAATCGTCAGGCCAACCTTGGTGACATAGGCATTCAGCCGGTCATCCGAAGAAAGGCGAAACTCCGGCTGATTGACAATCGCCACCGCCGTCGCTTCGCCGATCTGTTTGGCTTCGGCATCGCTCAGGTTGGCCGCGCTCCAGAACTCCAAGGCGCCACTGACGGCTGTCATTTCCTTCGACCCACTCCTGAGCCGCGGATCAATGGCTCCAAGCATCTCCATTGCCTGCGGGTTGATCGTTCCATCGCTGGAACATCCCCCGCTGAGCAGGAACCCGAGCACCAACGCGAAGCAAGGCCGGATCGACGCCATGAATGCTGCCTTCCTTTCCGCAACGCCCGACGTTTATATCATGCCAGCCGTGCCACCGAAACTCCGGCACCTTTCCTCGCTTGCCCCGCGCCTGCTGGAGGTCGAGGAGGCGCTGCGCCGGCTTCAACCCGCGCGCGCAGCGCACGCCCTGGAACGCTTCCTGCTCGATTCCGCCGCGGCGCGGTTCCATCTGGTCTCCACCGCTCACCCCCGGATGGTTGTGATTCTGGGTGGAACCGGGACCGGCAAGAGCACCCTGGTCAACCGTCTTCTGGGGGCGAACCTGTCCGCCGCCAGCTATCGCCGAACCTTCACGTCCGGACCAGTGGCGGTGGCTCGGCCCGATCGCCTCCCCCCAGCAGGCTGGATGGCCTTGGAAGGCCAAACCGTTCAGGAAGTCCCCGCCCGCGGGCAAGCCGATCGCCTTACGATCGTCCTGTTTGACCATCCCCTGTTGCAGCATCTGGTACTGGTGGATACCCCTGACCTCGATGGCGACCAGCCCACCCACCACGCCATGGCAGATCGCGCCTTTCGCTGGGCTCATGCCGTGGTTTTCGTCGTCTCGCCGGAAAAGTATCAGATGACCGAACTGCCCCCCTACTATCGCCTGGCGCAGCGATATTCCGTCCCCGCGGTGTTTGTCATGAACAAGGCCGACGGGCGCGACGTGCTGGACGATTACGCGGCACAGTTGTCACAAACTCACGGAATCTCCGAGCCAACGGTCTTCTGCCTGCCCCGCGACGACGCGGCCTTTGCCCCATCGGCTGGACAGGACATACAAGCCCTGCTCCATCACCTTACCGCCCGGATTTTCTCGCCTGCCAACGAGGGTACCAATGCAGCCGTCGAGGGTTTGCGGACCCGACTTGGCGACGTGCTGTCCCGCGGGAGGGATCAGGTCCTCCAACCACTTCTGGAAAGCCGTGCCCAGGTCGATCGGATCATTGATGCCCTCAGGGCCATCAATGCGCCCACGGCAGACGTGGATGTCCATTCCATTACCTCTCAGCTCCGTCGGCGGCTGCAGCAGAAGAGCGTGCTGTACCTCATCGGCCCCCAGCGGATTCTGGATCGGGTTCGGCAGATCCCGTTGATGCTTGCCCGCCTCCCGCGACACACCTGGGACCTCCTGCGCAGCGGACAGGTGAAGTCCGTAGAGCCCATCGACGAATTCCCCGACGACTGGCGGAAATCCGGGCCTGACTTTCGAACGGCTCTGATCGATCAGTTCCTCCTGCTGCAAAGCCGCATCGAGGACCTGCTGCGTTCGGCTCCGCAGGCGGCGCAATGGATCGCCTCCGATCCGCAGGGGTACCAGGCAGCCAGGATCGACCCCGCCGCCGCCGGAGCGATCGCCGACGAAGAACTGGCAGACCTCAAGCGCTGGCTGGAAGAGCGTTGG
>JAVQWE010000099.1:7274-8376 GCA_033579175.1 Phycisphaerales bacterium
CCGGGCTATTCAGTCCCTTCTGAAGGTGATTCCCGGTGGGCAGAAGCTCGTGAAGATGTCCGAGGCGGCCCCGTACCTGCTGGCCGTTGTCGTGGCATCCCACCATGCGGCATTCGGCGGGATTGATCTGCTGATTCTGGGCGGATACAGCCTGGCGACCTGGTTGACCGAACGATTGAGCAATGAGGTGGCTTCGAGGACGCGAAAGACCAACGATCGGATCGCCGAGCGGTTCACGCAACTGGCGCAGCAGCAAATCGATCGGATGATCCATTGGGTGCAACGGCAGACACCTGCCCGGTCGGAGTTAGACCGGGTTGCCACCCTGCTTGATTCCTTGCAGGATGAGCTGGCCGACTGAGAAGGCCCCGTGAAGAACCCGCCGACATCGGCGAGCAAATCCGGAAAACCGAGGATCGAATCGATGCAGCACGGGATCGAGCAACTGGAACAGCTCATCGAGGATGTCATCGCGGCCACGGGCGCGGATGCGCCTGACCTTCTGTCGTCGGATTCGCCAGTGCTGTCGCTGGGCGAAGGCGCGTCGTTCTATCTGATCGGGCTGATCGGCGGGAAGGATGTCGGCAAAAGCAGCCTGGTGAACGCTTTGGTGGGGTTGCCGATCAGCGCCGCCTCGGCCGCCGGTCCGGGCACCCGGGGCGTGGTGGCATACGTTCATCAGAAGACCGCCCGCGAGATCGAGGCGCTTCTGGAACGAACCGTGCCCGGGCGTTTCTCGATCGTCTGCCATGAGAACCCCGCCCTGCTGCGCCAGGTGCTGCTGGACCTGCCGGACATTGACAGCGTCTGGACTGACCATGTTCAGACAACCCGGCGAATGCTGCGACACATGCTCTTTCCGATCTGGGTTCAGAGTGTGGAAAAGTACGCCGACCAGCAGCCCCTTCAACTGCTGGCACGCGTGGCCGAGGGAAATGACCCCGGCAATTTTCTGTTCGTCATCAACAAGATTGACCTGGTTGCCGACCGCGACGGTCCGGACGCCGCCGCCGAAATCTGCGCCGATTTTGCCGATCGCGTGGCTCATGCCCTTGATCTACAATCTGCGCCGGAGGTATTCGCCGTCAGCGCGGTTCGACCG
>JAVQWE010000100.1:0-8272 GCA_033579175.1 Phycisphaerales bacterium
CCCACTTTCCGCACTTCGTCTTTGAACAACTCCCGAAGCGGCTCCACCAGCTCAAACTCCAGGTCTTCCGGCAACCCGCCGACATTGTGATGCAGCTTGATGTTCGCCGCCGTACCCGACTTCCCGCGGCCGGACTCGATCACATCCGGATACAACGTGCCCTGCGCCAGGAATCGGATGGGAGCATGCTGCCGATCGTGTGCCAACTGAGACGCCGCCTCTTCAAACACCTCGATAAACCGCCGGCCGATACGCTTTCGCTTCTCCTGCGGATCGGTAACCCCCTTCAGATCGGCCAGAAACGCTTCTGATGCGTCGATCACCCGCAGGTTGATGTGGAAATGATCCCGAAACGTCGATTCCACCAGCTCCCGCTCATCTTTGCGCAACAGCCCGTTATCCACGAAGATGCACGTGAGCTGATCACCCACCGCCTTGTGGATCAGTGCCGCCGTCACCGAAGAATCCACACCTCCACTCAGGCCGCACAGCACCCGCCCCCCGCCCACCTGCCGGCGGATGGCGGCGATGCTGTGTTCGATGAAATTCCCCATCGACCAGGTTCCGCGGCACTTGCAGATGTCATACACGAAGTTCTGGAACAGCTTTTCGCCCCGCGGAGTATGCGTCACTTCCGGATGGAACTGCACTCCGTAGAAAGGTCGGCTCTTGTGCCGGGCCGCGGCGAACGGACAACTGGGGGTCTGGGCCAGCGCCACAAACTCCGGCGGCAACTCATGCACCTGATCTCCATGGCTCATCCACACCGTGGTTTCCGTCGGCAGGCCCTTGACCAGAGGGTCATCCGCGACGATCCGCAGCCGCGCCCGGCCGAACTCCCGCGCCGCCGACGGCTTGACCGTGCCCCCCAGAATCTGTGCGCCCAGTTGCATGCCATAGCAGATTCCCAGGATCGGCACCCCCAGATCGAAAATCGCCGGATCACAGTGCGGCGCCCCCGGCTCATAGACACTGGCAGGACCCCCGGAGAGGATCAGACCGCGCGGGTTCATCGCCCGCAACTGCTCGGCGGGGATGCCGGGGGAAACCAGCTCACTGTAAACCCCCGCCTCCCGGACCCGTCGGGCAATCAGTTGGGCATACTGCGACCCGAAGTCCAGAATCGGAATGACTTCATCGTGAGTCATTCACAAGGCTTACCGCCCCGCCCGGCGACTGTAAAGCCGCCCCCGTCCACCGTCACCCGTTACCTGCTTCCGAGGGCCAGACCCGATACACCCCTGCCGGACTGGAACCGCCCCGCGGCGGGAATACTATCAAGACGCGTGAGCCGTCTGCTCGCCATCCTCCTGATCCTTTCCCTCGCTGGCTGTGCCTTGCCGCAGCGGGCGAAGGTGTCTCCGTCGGCGGCGACGGCCCCGGCAACCCAGCCGAGCGACCCCAGCGCCGACCTCACCCTCGATCAGCTTGTGCCCGATGCCCGCGATGCCCTGCGCACCCCGGCCACCGCTCCGGCCTCGCCACCGTCGCTGGACGCCCTCGATGCCTACGCCCGCGGACGTGGCGCCCTCGCTGACCGGCAGGTCTATACCGCCGTCAACCTCCTGGAAAAGGCCGCCGCTCTCGACCCCCATTCCGCACAGGTGCACTACGAGCTGGGAAGAGCCTATTCAGCCGCCGGGAAACTGCCTCAGGCCGTCGAATCGCTGCAGCGGGCGGTGGCGTTGAATCCGGAGTTTCTGGATGCGCTGGTGGATCTTTCGCGGCTTACCGCGCGCAGCGCCCCGGAGCAGGCTCTGCGATCGCTGGCCATCGCCACGCACACGCGCGAATATGCCTCCAACGATGCCGATGCCGCGATCGTCGACTTTTACCTGGCCCGTCTCCTCCAGCAACGCGGGCATGATCGCGCCGCCATCGAACAGTATGAGAAGCTGCTCTGGAGGCTGTCGCGCCGGTCTCTGGCGATCCGGGGCAGCCCCGATGTCGCCGCGCTGGCCAATCGCCCCGAGCCGCTGCAACTGGAGCTGGCCAAGCTGTATGAAAAGCGCGGCGACCGTCGTCGAGCCATCGGGTTGTATCAGAGGATCGCCGAAAAGGCCCCGGATGCGCCGGAACCTCAGGCACGGCTGATTCGGGCGCAGATCGCGGCCGGCGAAATCGAATCGGCCCGGAAGCGCGCCCGCGAGCTGGTGAGCCGCTGGAATGCCAATGCCCTCTCCGTCGAATTGCTCCGCGATGCCTGTCGCGCCGCCGGCGATGAATCTCAGGCCATCGCCGAACTGCAACGCATGCACGCCGAGAACCCGGGCAATCGCTCCGTTCTGATGGCCTTGGCGGATGTTCTGGCCGCCGAAGGAAGGCATGCCGAGGCTGAAAAGCTCATCTCCGACGCCGCGGGTGCTTCGGGCGGGTTCGATCTGCTGCGGAAGCTGGTTCGCCTGTACAGCGCCAGGAACGACACTTCGGCGGCGGCGCGGCTGCTGATCGAGAATTCCGTGCGTCGGCCGGAAGCCTGCACGGAATTATGGGAATTGTGGCAACCGCTCATCCGCTCCTGGCGTGTGAATGCGCTCGGTCCGGAAGAGCTGCTGCGCCTGCAGGTTCCGGAGTCGCATCGTCCCGCTCAGCTCTTCTGGGCCGCCGTCGTGGCTCAAGGCACGGCGCGACCCAGCCCCCAGCGGGTTCCCCCGCGCCTGTTCACGGCCCGTCGCCTGATGCAGCAGGCGGTTGAGGCCGAGCCGCTGTTCGAACCGGCGTATCGCGCTCGCGTCCGGCAGATCTGGAACCCCCCGCAGTATGAGACCACCTCCGTCGAAGCCCAGCAGGCACAGACCGCCGAGCTTGCAGCACGTGCCCGCCGCGGCGGAAGAGAGGCACTGGCGCTGCAGATTGAGGCGATCGCGGCCGGGCATTTCATGGAATCCCCCCGGGAACTTCCGCTTTTTGAAGCCGCGTTGGCCGCGGGGGAGCCACCTCCCGACTTCCTGATTGATTACGCCAATGCCCTGGCGCGGGCGTCTGCCCGTCGCGAGATGGAACAGTGGCTCTGGAAGCTGATCAGCGACCATCCCTTCTGCGGCGACGGCTATGCTGCTCTGTTGCAGCATTACTATGCGATCAACGCCCCAGGACCCGCGGCGCAGGTGGTCAACCACTGGCTCTCCACCGACCCCCTGACGCCCGGTGGAAGGATCGCTCAGGCCGCGCAATTCATGCGCGTCCGGCACCTTGAGGCCGTCGAAGCCCTGATGCTGGATCTGGTGAAGGACGATCCGGCCAACGAGAGCGTCCTGCGCGAGTTGAAACAGTTTTACCTGGTCTCCGACCGCGCCGCCGCCGCGGCCGATCTGCTGGAAGACCTGCTGGAAAAGGACCCCTCCAACGGGGCGGCGATCGAAATCCTGAACGAACTGCACCTGCAGCAGGGCGAGACTCCCGCGGCGCTGCGGGCCCTGGATCGAGCCGCTCAGGCAGCCCCCGAACAGGCCAACCTGCTGTATCACATCGCCGGGCTGTATTACCGTTCGGGAGAAAAGGAGCGCAGCCAGCAGATGATGGAACGGGCGCTGCGCGCTGATCCCCAACACGTCTCTTCCAGCAACGACCTGGCCTACCACTGGGCCGAAGCCGGCCGGAACCTTGTGGAATCCGAGAGGCTGGCGCGTCAGGCCGTTGCCGCAGAGCCGGACAACTCTGCCTATCTCGACACGCTCGGCTGGGTGTTGTACAAGCAGGGTCGGTTTGAAGAGGCCCGGGAGTACCTTTCCCGGGCGGTGGCGACGGCGGCGCCGCTGGATCCGATCGTCCTGGATCATCTCGGGGACGTGCTGTATCGCCTCGGGGATGTCGAGCAGGCGGCAGAGAACTGGCGGTCGGCAGCCGATCTGCTGGCCCGGATGAACGTGGATCGTGAGGAATACAGCCGGCTCCGGCTGGAACTGCAGAACAAGCTCCGTCAGAGGTCGGAGAACCTGCCGGTGGACGTTTCGCCGGTCGCCGAGGCACGAAATTAGGACATTGCCCCTCCCGCTTTCCGATTGCCGGTGGCAAACCCTGCCCCGAGGGGGCAGCGGCTGGCGTGTGGTGATCGTCGTGCGGGGCCGGCAATGAATCTGGCCATGGCCGGACACAGTCATTGGGCGAAAATCAAGCGGGCCAAGAGCGCCAACGATGCCAAACGCGGCAAGATCTGGAGCAAGATCGCGCGAAAGATCATCATCGCCGCCAAGGCCGGTGGGGGCGATCCGGCGGCCAACCTGCAGCTGCGGTACACGATCGAGGAAGCCAAGGCTGCCAACATGCCACGGGATACGATCGAAAAGGCCATCAAAAAGGGCACCGGGGAGCTGGGTGCCGAAAACTACGAGGCCGCCACCTACGAGGCCTACGCCCCGGGCGGGGTGGCGCTGCTGATCGAAGCCCTGACCAACAACCGCAACCGCACCGCCCCGGACCTGCGTGCCATCCTTGAGCGCGGCGGGGGAAATCTGGCGCAGAACGGGGCCGTGGCGTTTCAATTCACCAAATGTGGTGTGATCACCATCAAGACGGATGTGATCGACGAGGATTCCCTGATGGAAAAGGCCTTGGAGTTCGGCGCCGACGACGTGAAAAACGAAGGGGAAGTCTTCGAAGTGATCACCCAGCCGACGGCGTTTCACCGGGTGAAGGACTCCCTGGCGGGTTGTGGAATCCCCATCGAGGCCGCCGAGATTACCTATCTTCCCAATACTACCATTCCACTGGACCCCGAGCGGACCCAATCCCTGCTCAAGTTGATTGACGCTCTGGAGGACAACGACGACGTCCAGAGCGTTTCCCACAACGCCGAGTTGGCCGAGCTGAACCCGTAAGGTGCCTTCCCGTGGTTCGGTGGGGCTGAAAACAGGGGGCAAGGTCATCGGTCCAGCCAGCGTCGGCTGCCACCGATGGGACTCTCGCGATGGATGGTGCCTTGCGAGGTTGATGAGAGCCGTCAGGGAATCTTGCCCCCCCGCGCCGGCAACGGTAACCTCCTGCCGCCACTGAAGTTGGAGTTGTTCCGGGCCTGCGTGAGTTCCCCTTTGACCAACGGGGGTTTGCGTGACCGCGGCAGTGCATGATGTGGTGCTGGTGGGAGGCGGCGGGGCGGGGCTGCGGGCGGCGATCGCCATGTCGGCGGTGGATCCGCGGCTGTCGGTGGCGGTGATTTCCAAGGTCTATCCGATGCGGTCGCACACCGTCGCCGCCGAGGGCGGGGCGGCAGGGGTGATTTCAAAGGACGACAGCTTCGATGAGCACGCCTACGACACCATTGCCGGCGGAGACTGGCTGTGCGATCAGGATGCCGTCGAGGCGTTCGTGAAGGAAGCCCCTCAGGAATTGCTGCGCCTGGAACACTGGGGCTGTCCGTGGAGTCGTGAACCGGACGGGCGAATCGCCGTCCGCGCCTTCGGAGGCATGAAAAACAAGCGCACCTGGTTCGCCGCCGACAAAACCGGCTTCCACATGCTGCATACGTTGTTTCAGACGTCGCTGCAGTATGCCACCGTGACTCGCTACGACGAGTGGTATGTGACCCGGTTGCTGATCGACGAAGGGCGGGTGCAGGGGGTGGTGGCGTTGGAAATGAAGACGGGTCGGATTGAACCGATTCTGGCCCGGGCGGTGATCCTGTGCACCGGGGGGGCCGGACGAGTATTTCCGTTCACCACCAACGCCGCGATCAAGACCGGCGACGGCATGGCCCTGGCCTATCGGGTCGGAGCGCCGCTGAAGGACATGGAGTTTGTTCAGTATCACCCGACCGGGCTTCCCTTCACGGGGATTCTGATCACCGAAGCCGCCCGCGGCGAGGGGGGGTGGCTGCTGAACAAGGACGGTTACCGCTACCTGCAGGACTATGATCTGGGTAAGCCGTCGCCCACGCCGGTGAACAAGGCCATGGAGCTGGGCCCGCGCGACCGGCTTTCGCAGGCCTTCATGAAGGAAGTTGAGAAAGGCCGCACGCTCAAGGGGCCGTACGGGGACTATGTGCATCTGGATCTGCGTCATCTGGGGGAAAAGAAAATCAATGCCAAGCTGCCCTTCGTGCGCGAGTTGTGCATGAAATATGAGAACATCGACCCGGTGCGCGAAATGATCCCGGTGCGGCCGGTGGTGCACTACTGCATGGGGGGCGTGAGCACGGACATCGAGGGTGCCACCCCGATTCCGGGGTTGTACGCGGCCGGCGAGGTCGCGTGCGTCAGCATCAACGGGGCCAACCGGCTGGGCTCGAACTCCCTGCCGGAACTGCTGGTGTTCGGGGCTCGGGCCGGGGCAGCGGCGGCGCGGTTCGCGCGGGAGCAGAAGCCCCCTTCGTCGGCGGTGGTGGCGCAGGCGCTGGATGAGGAACGGCGCGTCCGCGGGCTGGTTGAACGTGCCCGGGGGCGCGAGCGCATCGCCGATCTGCGGGTGGCCATGCAGCAGACCATGGAGAAGTGTGCCGGCATCTACCGCACCGGCGAATCGCTGAAAGAGGGGCTGGGGGTGCTGAATCGCCTGCGCGAGCGGTATCAGGACCTTCTGATCGAGGACCGCAGCCGGACCTTCAACACCGAACTGGTCGCCGCGCTGGAGCTGGATTGCATGCTGGAGGTGGCCGAGGTCATGGCGTTTTCGGCCCTGCATCGCACCGAATCGCGCGGGGCGCACCAGCGGACCGACTTTCCGGAACGCAACGACGAGAAATTCCTGGCCCATTCCGTCGTCACCCGTGGTGAGGATGGAAGGCCGCGTCTGAGTTACCAGCCTGTGACGATCACCCGCTGGCCGCCGGCGGAGCGGGTGTACGGGCGTTGACCGCCGCCGGGGGCGTGCCTCTGGCGCGGGCCGGGGGCTGTCGGAGCCGAGTTATGGCTGACACGATCCTACTTCAGGTAACCCGCTATCGACCGGAGCAGGAGAGCGAGCCGACCGTCCAGACGTATGAAACTCCACTGCGCAAGGACTGGGTGGTGCTCGACGCGCTCAACTACATCAAAGACAAGATTGACGGCACGCTGAGCTTTCGATGGTCCTGCCGGATGGGCGTCTGCGGCAGTTGCGGGATGAACGTCAACGGCCAGCCGAAGCTGACCTGCGCGGCGTTTCTGAGCGATTACGCGCCTGGCCCGATCCGAATCGAACCGATGCGGAATTTTCCTGTCGTGCGCGATCTGGTCGTGGAGATCGGCGCTTTCCTGGAAAAAATACGGTCGGTCAAGCCCTGGATCATCCGCCGCGAGGACAAACCCATCACCGAAGGGGAATATCTGCAGACTCCTGAGCAGATGGAGGACTATCACCAGTACAGCCTGTGCATCAACTGTTCGCTGTGTTACGCGGCATGCCCGGTCTTCGGGCTGGACCCGCAGTTTGTGGGTCCGGCGGCGATTGCCCTGGCGCAGCGGTATAATCTGGACTCGCGGGACGAAGGCGCGGCGCAGCGGCTGAGCATTCTTTCCGACCACGAGGGCATCTGGGGCTGCACGTTTGTCGGCGAGTGCACGAAGGTCTGCCCCAAGCA
The DNA here is from genome assembly GCA_033579175.1 of Phycisphaerales bacterium. Lineage (GTDB taxonomy): Bacteria > Planctomycetota > Phycisphaerae > Tepidisphaerales > Tepidisphaeraceae > JAVQWE01. The sequence goes on from JAVQWE010000100.1 coordinate 7,493, forward strand.
CGTGGACCCTGCCGGCGCCATTCAGCGTTACAAGCTGACGGCGGCGCAGGACTGGTGGCTTTCCTGGCTGATGCCGAGGGCAAAATCATGAGCGAATCTTTTGCCCATTCGCAGTTTCACCCCAAGTGGTACCGCCAACGGATGAGCACCTACTGGTGGTTATGGCGGTGGGCGTACCTGAAGTTCATACTGCGGGAGATTTCCAGCGCGTTCGTGGCCTACTCCGTGGCAGTGATTCTGGCGCAGATCTGGTCTCTGGGGCAGGGTGCGGAGACCTATGCGCGATTCAACCAGTGGCTGGAAAGCCCGGTCGCGCTGATTCTCAATGGAATCGCGCTGGTTTTCGTGCTGATCCACGCCGTCACCTGGTTCAACCTGGCGCCCAAGGCGGTGGTGGTGAAGGTCGGTGGCAGACGCGTGCCCGGCATCCTCATCGCCGGGGCAAACCACGCCCTGTGGCTGGTGATTTCGCTGGTGGTGCTGTGGGTCCTGATACGGAAGGGATGATGCATGAGCGGCAAACGCACCATGGAGCCGTTCCTGTGGACGCTGTTCAGCGCCGGCGGAGTGGTTGCGGCGCTGCTGCTTCCGATCCACCTGCTGCTGTTCTTTTTCGCCTTCCCGTTGGGGTGGCTGACGCCGCCGACGTATGAGCGGCTGGTGGGACTGGTGCAGATGAGGGTCTGGGGGATTCCGATTGTGAAACTCTGGCTGATTCTGATGTGCACGCTGCCCCTGTTCCACGCGGCACACCGTTTCCGCTACACGCTGTATGATGGG
>JAVQWE010000101.1:0-8271 GCA_033579175.1 Phycisphaerales bacterium
CAGTCCTGCAGATACCAGGCGCGGACATGATAGATCCTTCCGAGCCTGCCGGCCCGGGCCAGCTGATGCGCCAAAGCCACCGCGGGGCAGCGACGGTAGTTGTACCACACGAAGGTCTGACACTTCTTGGCCTTACGGGCTGCCTTCAGCATCACCCGGGCATCGTCCAGCGTTCCTGCCAGCGGCTTTTCACAGGCGACGTGTTTTCCGGCTTCCAGAGCCGCCACGGCCATTTCGCGATGCAGGTGATTGGGGGTGCCGATGTCAACCAGTTCGATGGCCGGATCGGTCACGGCTTTTTTCCAGTCCGTTGTAGCGTTCTGCCAGCCCCATCGGGCACGGAAACGCTCCAGCTCGCCGCGATCGCGCCCACAAATCGTGTGCATGACCGGCGTCAGCGGAACGTCGAAGAACTTCGCCACCTTCAGGAACGCGTTGCTGTGCGTCCGCCCCATGAATTTCTGGCCGATAAGGCAGATGTTGATCGGTCTGGCCATCGCGATTGCCACCTCCTGCGACGGGACGGATGGTATTCGCGGGCGACGGCTCCGCCAAGGGAGACTGCCTTTCTGCAGACCAGGTGGCTGGCACGGGTCGGAGAGCCTCCGGCTTCACTGGCTTGATGCGGCTTTCTCCGTGACAATATATCATGCGATCAAAGAGGGCTTGCCATGGTCATTCGAATCCTCCTGGTGGCGGCGATCCTGACGGCGGTCTCATTCGCCGATGTCGCGAATTCTGTCAATCTGCGCAGAACTGTCACGGTGGAGGTGGCAGAAAAGAGTAAAGACGCGGTTGTCAACATCTCCGCCACCAAGATCGTGCGTCAGCGAATCGGCCTGTTTGGCAACGACCCGTTCTTCGATCAGTTCGGCCCGACCGTGCAGCGGGAGACCGGGTCGCTGGGAAGCGGATTCATCGTCCATCCGGATGGCTACGTGATCACTAACCACCACGTCATCGACCGCGCGCGCACGGTAACGGTTGAACTTGCCGATGGACGCAAGTTATCGGCGGACGTGATCAGCTCCGACCCCGATTCTGACCTTGCCGTGCTTAAGATCGCAGAAGCCGGCCCCTTTCCCACCCTCCCGCTGGGCGACAGCAGCGACCTGATGATCGGCGAGCCAGTAATCGCCGTGGGAAACCCGCTGGGCTATGCCCACAGCGTAAGCAGCGGCATTGTCAGCGCCTTGCATCGTGATCTGCAGGCCGGCCCGGTTAAACTTCTCACCGACGTGATCCAGACGGATGCGGCCATCAACCCCGGCAATTCCGGCGGGCCGCTGCTGAATGCGTATGGACAGGTGATCGGCATCAACACCGCCATCCGTGGCGATGCACAGAATATCGGTTTCGCCATTCAGGTGAACACCCTGCGCGACATCATCCCCGAACTTCTGGCGCCGCAGCAGACTGCCAAGGTCATGCTGCCTTTTCAGCTCCGCGAAAGACGCACGTTGACGCCCCCCTGTCACGTCAAATCGGAAGTGACCCTTGAAGGGCGGGTCGTCAGCAAAATCAACGGCCGGCCGGTGCGCGACATCATCGATGCCTCGGTGCAGCTTCTGCGCGTGCGCGCCGGTGATCAAGTGCTGGTGGAACTTGCTGACGGGCGCACCGAGCGCTTCACCGCCGCACCGGTCCCGCTGTCGGAGGGAATGGCCATCGCGCGCGACCGCCTCGGGCTTCGGCTGGAGACGGTGACCCCGGCGCTCGCCCAGCGCTATGGGTTGGCCGTGGATTACGGCATGCACATCGTGGAGGTTGCCGCAAACAGCCCGGCGGCGCGAGCGGGACTGCAGCCGGGCGATGTCATCGTGCAGATCGGACGATACATCGTGAAGAACGAGAACGACTTCTCCCAGCTCATGACAGCGTTGCCGGAGGCCGGCCGAGTCCGGTTTGCCGCGTTTCGGGGCAACCGGCTCGGCGCGACCTTCATCGAGCTTTGACCGGCCTTATCTCTGCCCGACCCCGACCCCATGCTCAAGGCCCTCAATATCCTCTGCTTCACAGTGTGCCTGGTGTGTATCTTTGCATCCGTGGTGATCGGGCTGATGATGGTCTGGACCGATCGCACCGATCGCGATCAGCAGATCCGACTGCTGGTCAGTTTCGCCATCGTCTTCCTCGGCGCCGTGGCGACCTTGAGCGTGAGCAAGGCCTTCGGCAAGCGGATATCCCCGTGAACAGCAGCGAAGCAAAACGGGCGTTGGCGGTGGCGATGGCGCACCACCAGGCGGGGCGACTTGCGGAAGCCGAGTCGCTCTACCGGGCCGTCGTGCAGCGCCAGCCGCGGAATCCTGACGCCCTGCATTTTCTCGGAGTGCTGCTGCATCAGACAAATCGGCCTCAGGAAGCTCTTGAGCCGATGGCGCGCTCCCTCGAACTCAGCCCCAGCGCCCCCCATTTCCACGCGAATTATGCTGAGCTGCTGCGTACCCTCGGCCGGTTTGACGACGCCTTGCACCACGCCCGCACGGCGGTTCGGCTGGGTCCGACGGACCCCGACGCCCATCACAGCCTTGGAATGGCGCTGCGCACCAGAGGCGACGTGGACGGGGCCTTGAAAGCCTTCGCCACGGCCATCCGGCTGCGGCCGAATCACGTCGCCGCGCTGGACGAATACGGGCTGCTGCTGCAGAAACGGGGGCAGCTGAACGAGGCCATTGCTCTGTTCCGGCGTGCCGCCGCCGCTGCGCCGGGACGGTTGACTCCATTGCTCAATCTCGGCAATGCGCTGCAGCTTCTGGGGGAGCTGGATGAATCGATCGCCACGTTCGAGCGTGTGCTGGAAATCGATCCGGCCAACGCCGGTGCCCGCAATAACATCGCTCAGTCGCTTCTGGAGAAAGGCCTTCATCAGGAGGCTCTCGTTGAATATTCCCGTGCCTTGGAGCTGGAACCGCACGGGCACGTCATCGGCAGCAACCGGATCATGGCTCTGAATTACGCCGATGGTGTATCCATCGACGAGTTGTTCGCCGCCCACGTGGATTGGGCTCGACGTTTTGCCCCCACAGATGCCCAACCCCGCGGGTCGACGAACGCCAGAATCGATCCCTCCCGGCGGTTGCGTGTCGGGTACCTCTCGCCGGACTTTCGATTTCACTCCGTAACCCAGTTTCTGCTGCCGCTGCTGAGAAATCATGATCCTTCGGCCGTGGAAGTGTTTGCGTACAGCGACGTGTCCGTTCCCGATGCCATGACCACCCAGCTTCAGGGCCTTGTGCATGTCTGGAGAGATATCAGCCCGCTCCGCGACAGCGAGGCAGCCGATCTGATCCGATCCGACCAGATCGACGTGCTGGTGGACCTTGCCGGGCACACTTCCGGCAATCGGCTGCCGATGTTCGCTTCGAGACCCGCCCCGATTCAGGTGACGTACCTTGGCTGGCAGAATACGACCGGTTTGCGATCGATCGATGCCCGGTTGACCGATTCCGTGATCGATCCGATTGGCCAGACGGATCAGTACCACACCGAGCGTTTACTCCGGCTGGACGGAGCCTTTGCCGTCTTCGAGCCAACCCCCGGGTTCGGGGAAATGACGCCTTTGCCGGCCTCGAAAACGGGGCACCTCACGTTCGGGTCGGTGGCGAAGGTCGCCAAGATCACGGATCGCATGCTCCGGGTCTGGGGGAGAGTGCTCCGAGCGGTGCCCGGTTCCCGGCTGATGCTCATCGCCACAGCCGTTCGCACGGCTTCGGTGCGAGATCGCCTGCTGCAAATCCTTTGCAATTCAGGAGTTACGAGCGACAGAATCGTTCTTCTGCCCGACATGCCCTACGCCGAGTACATGCGGCTGTATTCGCAGATCGACCTGGTGCTGGATACCTCTCCATTCAACGGTCACACCACGACTTGCCAAGGGCTGTGGATGGGTGTGCCCACCCTCACGCTCGCCGGGCACCGTTATGCCTCACGGATGGGGCTGGCGGTCATGACACATCTGGGTCTGGCTGCCGATTTCGTGGCCTTTTCGGAGGAAGAATTCCTCGCAAAAGCCGTGGCGCTGTCCGGGCGGGTGGAAGAGCTGGCTGCGTTGCGTCAGGGTCTGCGAGACCGTCTGCTTGCCTCGCCCTTGATGGACGGCAAGCGACTGGCCCGATCGGTGGAGTCGGCGTACCGGAATCTGGCGGCAGGACGATGCCCCGTGGGGACTTGACCTCTGACAGCCTTGTCACCCGGGCCACCTGGCCTGCCCTTTTGGCACACTCGGCAGGTGGCGTGCTTAGCCATCGTGCACATAAGTCATTGAAAAACAATGACTTACGAACTGGCGGAGCTGTGGCACGCGGTTTGATCACCGGTCAACGGCTCGATCACAAAACTACGGAGATACTATGGCCAAAATCATTGGAATTGACCTTGGGACAACCAACTCGGTCGTCGCTGTGATGGAGGGCGACCAGCCCAAGGTGCTGATCAACTCTGCCGGCAGCCGGCTTACCCCTTCGGTCGTGGCTTTTACCAACAAAGGCGAACGCCTGGTGGGGCAGGCGGCACGGCATCAGCAGGTCACCAACCCCAAGAACACCATCTTCTCGATTAAACGCTTCATGGGCCGTCGTCATAAAGAGGTGGAGCAGGAAGAGAAGATGGTCCCGTATGAAATTGTCGGGGGACCCGATGACTACGTGAAAGTGCGGGTTCAAGGCAAGGAGTATACCCCGGAAGAAATCAGCGCCTTCATCCTCATGGACCTGAAGAAGACGGCGGAGGATTACCTGGGGGAGAAAGTCACCGAGGCGGTGATCACCGTCCCGGCGTATTTCAACGATGCTCAGCGGCAGGCAACCAAGAACGCCGGTGAAATTGCCGGTCTGAAAGTGTTGCGCGTGCTCCCCGAGCCGACCGCCGCCGCGCTGGCCTATGGCCTGGAGAAGAAAAAGAACGAGAAGATTCTCGTCTTCGACCTCGGTGGAGGCACCTTCGATGTCTCAGTGCTGGACGTGGGAGACGGCGTGTTTGAGGTCTTGAGCATTGCCGGCAACACCCACCTGGGAGGCGATGACTTCGATGAGGAGCTGATCAATTACCTCGCCGAGGAATTCCGGAAACAGGAAGGCATCGATCTGCGAAAAGACCCGATGGCCCTGCAACGGCTGAAGGAGGCCGCCGAGAAGGCCAAGATCGAACTCTCCAGCGCGCTGGAGACGACAGTAAACCTGCCGTTCATCACGGCAGATCAGAACGGCCCGAAGCATCTGCAGATGACCATCACCAGGGCCAAGTTCGAGCAGTTGATCAGCCACCTCGTGGAGAAAACCCGGCAGCCCGTGCTTGACGCGTTGCGCGACGCCAAACTCGACGCCAGCAAGATCGACGAAGTTGTGCTGGTTGGCGGCTCGACGCGCGTCCCCATGGTGCAGCGGCTGGTCAAGGAGCTGTTCCATGGTAAAGAGCCGAACAAGAGCGTCAATCCCGACGAAGTGGTCGCCATCGGTGCTGCCATTCAGGGCGCCATCGCCAAGGGCGACGTGAAGGATATTCTTGTCCTTGATGCTACGCCGCTGAGCCTGGGTGTAGAGACCCTCGGCGGCGTGATGACGGTCCTGATCCCGCGGAACACGACCATTCCCACAAGCAAGAGCGAGGTGTTCTCCACCGCGGCGGATAACCAGAGTGCGGTAACCATTAACGTTCTTCAGGGCGAGCGGCAGTTCGCCAAGGACAATCGCCTTCTGGGCACCTTCAACCTGGAGGGCATTCCTCCCGCACCGCGCGGCGTTCCGCAGATCGAGGTGACGTTCAACATCGACGTCAACGGCATTCTCAATGTCAGCGCCCGCGACAAGGCGACCGGACGCGAGAATAAGGTGTCGATCCAGAACTCCGGCGGTCTGAGCAAAGAAGAAATCGAAAGAATGAAGCGGGATGCCGAAGCGCACGAGGCCGAGGACCGCAAACGTCGGGAGGCCATCGACGCCAAGAATCAGGCGGAGCACCTGATCTACACAACCGAAAAGGCGCTGCGCGAGCACGGTGACAAGGTCGCCGCGGACGTCCGCGCGAACATTGAGTCGGCGATCAACAATCTCAAGGACGCGATCAAGAGCGAGGATACCGAGCGAATCCGCAGGAGCATGGACAACCTGCATCAGGCAAGCATGAAGCTTGGAGAAGCAATGTACGCCCAACAGAAGGGCGCGGGTGGAGCGTCCGGCGCGGCGCCCGAGGCGCAATCCGATCGCGCCACCGCATCGGGCAAGAAGAAGGATGAGGACGTCATCGACGCCGAGTATGAAGTGAAAGAGTAAGCCGGAAGCAGTTCCTTGGCGTTCGCGGCGGCCCCCTGAGATACAGACCAGGGGGCCGCTGCCACGTTGCGGCGGGATTTGTCAAACTGCCACCGTCGCGTTCTGAAGGTCCTGCCGTCTGCACAAGGCCGGCTGGCAGCGGCATCCGCCTGAATCAGAAGTACTGCAGGCTGATTGTCAGGGATGCCCCTTCAGGGGGCAGGTTGAAGAGTGCCTCCCGGAAGGTTGCGGCCCGGAATCGCGGCTTGGGGTTGTTTGTCACACCATACCCTTCCCGGGGGATGCCGAAGAGATTCCTGTCCATCTGGCCGTTGCCATTCTCATCGTGCAACACGGATGCGGCATACTGGCCGGGGGGCAATCGGCAGGTGAACTCCACACGGTCCGTGTCAGCGGGCCTCACGTGAGCACAGACGGCGTTTCGGCTGTCCGTGGGGAAGCCCTTTTCCGTGGCAAAGACCTGAAACAGAAGCGTCCCCTTGCGGTTGCGCAGATCGATGACGTGGATGGTCAGTGTTGCCGCTTGCTCATCATCAGAGGCCACGCAACTGGGATTCGTCGCCGGGGGAACCCCGCCGGTCAATAAAAAAGAAGCAAGCAGAAGCAGGCTGATCCGCATGGACGATCATCATCCTACAGCGCTGCGGGTGAAGATTGCAGCTTGGAGCCGAGCCTTACAGCCCCTATGATGCCGGTGGATGCTCGATCGGAACTTCGCCAAATGGTGGCTGACGCGGATCGGCCCCTTCATTGACGTGCCCCCGGAGAAGCTGGCGGCCGAACGCGAGGCCCTGGCGCGCCAGAGCGAGTTCAACACCAATTATCAGCGATTCATCGAAAAGGCGGTCCTTCCAACCATCGACGCTATTGTCAAGCTGCTGGCGGCCAATCGCGTCGTGCATCGGGTCAGCACATGGGGGAACCAGCTCTCTTTGCGGATTCACCTTGCCTGGCGATGGGGCGAACTCGTGATCACCCAGAGCCATGAAGATTGCGTGAGCTTCGAACATCACATTATCACCGAAGGCGAACGGCGCGGCGACGACTCGGCCGAAGATCACACGCATCAGTACGATCTGCGCGACCCGCTTCCGGAGAGCATCGCCTGGACCGAATTGCACTTCTTCCTCAGCCGTATCGCTCTGGATCTGGTGGAAGGTCCGCCCGAACCGGAAATCCCCCCCGGCGAAGAAGTTCCCAAACCGTAGCTTCGGAGGCTGGTTCGAGGTAGAGTCAGTCCTGGATCGTCGAGCTCCCGGCCATGGCAGAGATGCAGGTCATCGAAGTCGAGGGAGTGACGGTGATCGCGGTCACCGGGGAGATGACCGGTTCAGGAATTGCACCCATTGAACGGGCTTTCGTAATGACGGTCGCGGCCGCGGAAAGGCTCGTTGTGGACCTTTCGGCCGTAACGATGATCTCCACCCCGGGCATCACGCTTCTGGTGTCCGCCGATCGGCAGTTACGGCGGCGGCACGGAAGATTCGTACTCTGCGGACTTGCCGGCCGGGTTGAGCAGGTACTTCTGGAGCGTTGCCGTCTCGATGCCGTGTTCACAATCCGGCCTTCCCGCGTCGAGGCCATTGCGGCTGCGCGACTGTGAGGGAGGCTTGCGAGGGGTCGGGAGTTTCGCAGGAATTCAGCGACGGGGAAACTCACCGAACGCGATCTGACGGATGCGATACGAATCCATCCCCACCCGCTCTCCCGCCAGCAGAACAACCACCAGCGAGCCATCGCCGCCGCTTTGCTCGGGGGATCGATGCATCAGCACCAGGGCAATGGGCTGATCCTGCCGCGGCTGAAGCACCTGCGAAATCCACTTCATTGCTGTGATATTCGCCTGCCGCAGCGCCAGATCGCTGGTGGGTGTGAGATACCGCTTCAGGGGCTCGGCGATCGGCGATTCGGGCAGTACCGTGATCAGGTCGCTGGCCAGCGAATCCGGCATCACCCGGTAACAGAGGGACTTGGCCCAGTCCACCTGTCGTGAACGACCGACCAG
>JAVQWE010000102.1:0-8269 GCA_033579175.1 Phycisphaerales bacterium
TCTTTCTTGAGTGGGATTGCCCACCTTGGGCCGACAGTAGTCAAGCAAAGCTTGGAGGAGCCTGCCCACAACATGGTCTGGCTCCCGCATCCACAATCTTCGGAGGCGGTTCGCCGTGGAGCCGTTGCCATAATGGTATATGGGGTCGTCAATGTTCAGGCCCACGCTGTCGCGGACGAACTCGGCGAAGGTTCGGTCCGTGAAGTCCAAGACAGAGCCCCCCTCCATCTGAAACAGCTCCTCAAGCTTTTTTCTCTCCGTGAACGTCATGTCAGACATCGGGACGTTCCTCTTTTTAAACCTCGGGTGTTCTGTGCGTCTTGGCGCTGCTTCGGCATCGCCGCCTTTCGGTGCTTACCTCGCGTCGCCATCAATACTCCCCGCGCCCGGGGGCGTTTCATCGAGCCAGCTCAGGGGGTACTTCGGATCGTCCAGCTTCATGGCCTCCACCGTCGCCGACAGGCGGTGTTCCGTGTCGAACATGACCGCCAATTCCTCGGTCCGCGAGGCGGCCATGCTGGCCATGATCGTCCCCGGGTGCGGGCCGTGCGGAATGCCCATCGGGTGCAGGCTCATGCTGCCGGCGCTGATGCCCTTGCGGCTGCCGAAGTTGCCCCGGCAGTAGAACAGCACCTCATCGGCTTCCACGTTACTGTGTACGTACGGGACCTTGATCGCTTCCGGGTGATGATCCAGATGCCGTGGCGCGAACGTGCAGATGACGAATCCCCTGCACTCGAAGCACTGCTGATACGGCGGGGGGAGGTGCACGGTGCCGGTGAGCGGCTCGAAATCCAGGGCATTGAAGGTGTAGGGATAAAGAAACCCGTCCCATCCGACGACATCGAAGGGGTGCTGGGCCACAACGACGCGCGTCAGGCGTCCACCGTCCTTGACGAGGATTTCTGTCGGTTCCTCGCGGTCGAGGGTGATCAACTCCGTAGGCCCGTGGAAGTCGCGTTCGTAGTACGGTGCTCCCAGCATCAGTTGTCCGTCGGGGTTCAGATAGCGCCTGGGCAGACGCACCGGACCTGTCGATTCGAGGATCAGATGATCCTCCCGGGTGATGTCGTTGCTCACCAGCCGATAGGTCGTTCCACGGGGGATGACGATGTAATCCAGTTCCTTGTACGGCAGGCGACCGTACGGCGACTCCAGCACGCCACCGCCGCTGTGAACGAAGATCACCTCATCCGCGCCGCCGTTGCGATAGAGCACATCCTGCGGCTGCGCCGGTCGGCAGCGACTGGCCACGACATCGTCATTGAACAGCAGCGGCACGCGCCCGGTGATGGGCGATCCGGTTCGCGGGAGCTCGAAGGTTTTGAAGTGCTGATGCCGCAACGGCATGTCGCCGGCACGCTCCAGATGCCGGTGTCCGAGAAGTTCGGTCTTCACGACGCGCGTCGGGGGGCGCAGGTGATACAGGATCGAATAGGCACGGTCGAACCCCTGTGTGGTGACGACGTGCTCATAGGCGATACCCTCGCCGCGGAAACTCTTGTGGGGATCGCGCGGCATGCGGATGTGACGCTTGCGGGGAACTTCCCCAAGTTTCATGTACACGGGCATGGTTGGCCTCCATGAAAGATTGTACACCACCGGCGCCGGGTCGAGGAATGGAGCGGGCGATGCCCCGCTCGGCTAAGCAGGCGGGCAGACGCCGCGATACCCGGCGGCCCGGCGGGTTGCCGGGGATCACAGCCCCAGCTCCTGCTCTTCGCGGCGGAGGGTTTCATACAGCGCCGCGCGGTCGGCCGGGGTAATCGGTGCCTCCACATCCTCCCCGTTGCGACGTCGTCGCTGCCGGATCAGATCGTCGGCGATGGTCTGTTCCTCCATGGGTTCCGACGGCACCACCATCGCGCGCAGATTCATCTGCGCCAGGAACCGCAACGCGGTTTTCTGGCCCTGCTCCCCGCGTTCCAGCCACTGGTCGACGACGTTCAGAGACTTCAGGAGAGTCAGACGCACGCGTCGGGCGGCGGTGTCGAACAGTTCCATCGATCGTCGTGCCAGCTCGGCGCGAAAGCGCGGATTGTTCCGACGCCAGTGAAAAATGGTGTTGCGGTGCACACCGAGGGTCTCGGCCGTCGCCGCCACCGTCCGACCCATCACCAGAAGCTGGATTGCCGCACGCTGAGCGGGGGAGAGCGAACCGGACTCTCCAGAGTCCTGCGGGTCGTCGTCTGATTCCGGGTCGGATCGCGCCACCATCGCGCCGCTGACCATCGGCGCTGGCAATGGGATCGATTCGGTTCCGGTTGCAGACGCCGACGGAACGATCGATTGTGCGGTGGATTGTGCATCGCAGCAGCAAATCTCAGAAACGCCCAAATCCGCACAATTTCGCACAACCTCTGCTCCGGGGCGGACAGAAGCCGGGGGGTTTGCAGGAGCAGGGGGGGTTGCAGAATCCGGGCAAACGGGTGCGCGCAGGGTCTGGAGGGCTCGGCCGGGGCGATCCTGCGATGGCGTCGGGGCTGGCGCCTTGGGGACCTGGGGACCTGCCCCCGGTGACCGGGTCGGACCGATCCTGTCATCGATGCCGACCAAGGCGTTCAACCCGCGGCTGAGCCGGCGTCGCTTGCGGGCGTCCTCCTGCCGTTCCCGCCGAATCTGTTCCTGAATCTTCCGGGCGTTTTCCGAAGGATTTGACCAGAAATTCATGATCTGAGCCTCCGATAGATCGAGTTTGTTAAAATCCAAACAAAACCCTAACAGCAGCACGCCCGGCCGTCAAGGAAAAATTCGGGGCCTATCCCGCGATGGATCGCTCGCAGGCAGCGTCGGCCGGGGCGATCGCGGCCGCCGATGCACTCGCAGAAGGGTGGAGGGACGGTTCGCAGAAGGATGGATCGGAGCCGGCGGGCGCGGACTGCCAAGGTGCGCCTGGGAGTCCCTGCACCGGAATGGAGCCAGCGTGCGTTGACCAGGGGATCGGCGCAGCCTGCGGGGAAGCGCTTGGGCATGCGCGAAGCGCTTCCGAGCCGTTTTAACCGCGGAAATCGGATCGAAGCCGCTTCAGCTCATCGCGTGAGCCCGGCGGATGGTGCCGTTGGTCCGGGTCGGGGGGCGTTCGACGATCGGGGTGCGGAGAATGCCCAGCCGTTCGACTTCCAGTTCCACCACGTCCCCGGGCTGGAGCCATCCACCGACCGCCTCCGGACCAATTTCGAAAATGCATCCCCCACCCACGGCCCCGGAACCGATCAGGTCGCCGGGGAACAGTTCGGCGTCGCGGCTGGCGTGCTCGATGATCCGTGGCCAGGTGTAATGCATGGCTGCGGAGTTGGCCCGGCAGATTTCCCGCCCGTTGAGGCGGGCGACCATGTTCAGGCGAATCCGCCCGGAATCGTCGATGCGATCGCGCATCTGGTCGAGCGTGACCAGATAAGGTCCGACGGCGGTGGCGAAATCCTTGCCCTTGCCGCCCGGTCCGAGGCCAAGGGACATTTCGGCGATCTGCACATCCCGTGCACAGAAGTGGTTGATGATGGTGAAACCGGCGACGTGCTTCCAGGCATCGCGAGCCGGGATGTCGCGTCCCCCGCGCCCGATGATGATGCCCAGTTCCAGTTCGAAATCGAGCTGGTTCGAACCGGCCGGTCCATACACCGGTGCATCATGCCCCACCAGCGACCCGGGATTGCTGAAATAGAAGCTGGGCTGGTCGTACCAGGCCGGGGGCAGTTCCTGTCCGATTCGGGCGCGCACACTTCGGGCGTGGGCCTCGAATACGTGATAATCGCGAAAGCTGCGCGGGTGCGGAACCGGCGGCAGGAACCGCACTGGTCTGGGGGCGATGGTTCTGGCCGCACCGACCTGATCGGCGCGCTGGCGTGCCCAATCCCGGACCGCCTCGACGACATCCTCCAGATGAGCAACGGTCGCGGCCAGATCGGAAAAATAGATGGGAACGCGTTCCAGATCGGCATCACCCCGGCGGAACAGCTCGCGGAGGGCGACGCGCTGACCCCCCGGAAGCTCAAAGACCGGGCGAGCGTCGTTATCTTCGAGGTCGAACACGGTGGCTAAACGCATGATTCACCCGCTCCGCGTGGGTCTGCAGACATCATCCTGCCGTGGACTTCGCCAAAGTCAATCGCGCGGATGCGAGGGATCGCGCCGGTGGCGCTCCGCGCACGCGCGCAGACGGTAATAAACGTCACAGAACCACCGCCCCGACTCCTTTTCGGCAAAATCACCACCACGGTTATAAGCCCGTGCCCCCCCCGATGAACCGACTTTCCCGGACCGGCGCCGGCCACCCCCGAATCCGGCCTTTCCACGAACACGGCCCTGGCCCGGCGGCCTCGAAGCCCGGTTCCAGCCGTGCCCGCGGGCTAGAGCGTGCCCCGTTTCATCTGTTCGCGTTCGATGGCCTCGAACAGTGCCGTGAAATTGCCCTCGCCGAAGCCGTCGGAATTCCCCCGACGCTGGATGATTTCATAAAAGAGCGTGGGCCGGTCAAACAGCGGCTTGCTGAACAGTTGCAGCAGGTAACCGTCGGGCCGATCCCGATCGACGAGGATGCGCAGGCGCCTCAGGTCTTCCATGTTTTCCTTGATCTGTCCGACGCGCGCGGGAGCGGCATCGTAATAGGTGTCGGGAACGTCCAGGAAGTCCATGCCGCGGGCGCGCATTTCCGTGACGGCGGCAACGATGTTCGGGGTGAGCAGAGCAATGTGCTGGATGCCCGGGCCGCGGTAGGCGTCAAGATATTCCTGGATTTGCGAATTCTTGCTGCTGGGCTCGTTGATGGGCAGCTTGATATACCCTTCGGCCGGACCCATGACCTTGCTCATCAGCGCGCTGCGCCCGGTGTTGATGTCAAAGTGGCGGGTTTCCTCGAAGCCGAACACGCGGGAATACCAGTCGCACCACGGGTCCATCTTCTCGACATTGGCCACCATGTGATCGATACACATGAGCTGGATTTCATCTTCCTCGATCCCACCGGCCACGTTGACGTATCCCGGAGCAAACAGGTCATGGTTCCTTCGCTGCAGGAAGGTGTGGGTGGTGTCGCCGTAGGCCGCGATCGTGGCCCCGACGAAATCGCCGTAATCGGTGACGTCTCGAACGACACGGCAGCCCTCGCGCCGGGCGTGTTCGATGGCGCGGGCCACATCCCGCACGCGGAAGGCGATGTCGTGCACGCCGTTGCCGTGTTTCTCCACATGTTCGGCGATCTGCCGACCGTCGGCATCGTCACCGGCGGCTTCGGCAAAGAGGAAGTTGATCCTCCCCTGCCCGACGACGATGCCACGACGCCCTTTGCGACCGGTGGAAGGATCGCACATGGCCCGACGGCGCATTCCCAGCTTGCTTTCATGCCATCGGACCCATTTTTCGGCGTCATCGACGTAAAACTCGACGTGGTCGATCCCGGTAATCCCCAGCGGATTCTCGCCGCGGGTGCTCTTTCTGGCTTCCATCGAGACAGCAGTGACGGACATGGCATCCTCCTGATCTGACCTGGGCTTGTGGCCCCCGGCCGGGTTGAAAGCCTCCGACGCGTGTTGTGCTACGCCTTCCCCCGATAAATCTCCACCAGCACGACAACCGCCTCACCCTTGCCGACATTCTCAATCGCATGGGGCACGTCGGCCGGGTAATGGGCGCTGTCACCCTTGTTCAGCACCGCCTCATCGGTGTTGGCGGTGACCTTTACCGTGCCGCTTTCCACGGTGAGAAACTCGCGCACCCCTCCGAAGTGGGGCGCGCTTTTCAATTTCGCCCCCGGTCGCAGGGAGACCTCGTAGAACTCGACATCGGTCTCCACGTGCGGCGGGGAGAGGGTTCGGATTCTGACATCCTTCCCACTGCGATAATGATAGGTGCGGTCGTCACTGCGGACGACATCGATCGCCGTTGTCGCGTCCGGGATGTCCACGAGCTTGCCCAGGCTCATGCCGAACGCCTGAGCAATGCGATATGCCACCGCCAGCGTGGGGTTGGCCTCGTTCCGCTCGATCTGAGAGAGCATCGACCGGCTCACCCCGCACGCTGCCGAAAGCTGTTCCAGCGTCCAGCCCTTCTTCTTCCGGAGCTGTCGGACCCGGTCGCACAACAGCCCGGCGATGTTGTCCAGCGGCGCGCCGCCGTTGCCACCGCTCTTCGATCGCGCCGAAGTCGATGCTCCGTTCTGGCCGGTTCCGTCACTGGCGGCACTCATACGCTTTCCAATATACTAGAATTCCCGTCTTGTAAAACAGAATTGCCGGAATAACATCAGGCAAAATGTCCACCTGCGTTCGATACGAACGCGATGCCCACGGCATCGCCATGCTCATCCTTGACCTGCCGGGCAAGAGCGTCAACACCCTCAGCCGGCAGATGTGGGCGGACCTCGCCGCCGCCGTGGAACAATGCCACCGCGATCGTCCGAGGGGGGTGATTGTTGCCTCAGGCAAGCCCCGCACGTTCATCGCCGGGGCAGATCTCTTCGAGCTGCGGGCCATGACCGATCCGGAGCTCCATGAATACCTGCTGACCGGGCAGCGGATTCTGCAGCAACTGGAGCAACTGCCGATGCCCACCGTCGCTGCCATCAACGGGGATGCCCTCGGAGGGGGCCTTGAAGTGGCCTTGGCGTGCCGGATGCGGGTTTGTGCCGACGAACCGGGGGTGAAACTGGGGCTTCCGGAGGTCACGTTAGGGCTGGTTCCGGGCTGGGGAGGCACGGTGCGACTCGCTCGGTTGCTGGGGGTCCGGCAGGCGGTGGCAATCGCCTCCGGCGGCAAGCCCGTTCCGCCCGCCGAAGCGTTGAAACTGGGTCTGGTCGATGCCGTCGTGCCCCGGGAGCAGTTGCTGTCTCAGGCACGGGAACTGCTCGGGAAAGAGATGCCAGCGCGGGCAGCGGTGGCTGCCACGAAAGCGGATCTGGACTGGCTGGCGGGGGTGGAAGAGGAACTGTCGCGGAAAAACGGAAGCTTGAACCCGGCCCCGGCGCGGGTTGTGCGGGTGATTCGCACCTCGGCCGAGTCGGGCACCGAGGCCGGCTTCACCGCCGAGCGCAACGGTCTGGTGGAATTGCGCTCGACGCCGGCCGGTCGTAACCTCTTGCGGCTGTTCTTCTTACGTCAAAACGCCCGCAAAGAGGCGGCGAACCTGGTGGGGGGCACTCCCAGGACAATTTCCCGCGTGGGTGTGATCGGGGGAGGGGTGATGGGAGGGGGAATTGTGCAGGTGCTTGTAAAGTCCGGCCTGACAGTCACTTGCGTCGAAGCCGAAGCCGTCGCCTCATCGGTCCAACAGCGCCTCTGTGCCGCGCTGGCCAAGGAAGGATTGACCACCGAGCGGTTGACGGTGTCGTCTCGACTGGCGGATATCGCGCCCTGCGACCTGGTGATCGAGGCAATTCTCGAGGATTTCGAGGCCAAACGATCACTTTTTCAGCAGTTGGATTCGGTCGCCGCGCCGCAGACGATCCTGGCGAGCAACACCAGTTCCCTGAGCATCACGCGGCTGGCGGCGGAAACCTCCGACCCTTCCCGGGTGGTGGGAATCCACTTCTTCAACCCGGTGCCGAAGATGCCGCTGGTGGAGATCGTTCGGCAGCCGTGCTCGTCGGCCGACTCGCTGGCCACCGCCGTGGGGCTTGCGGGCGCGCTGGGTAAGATTCCGATCGTCTGCAACGACGCTCCGGGGTTCATCGTCAATCGCATCCTCATGCCGTACCTGAGCGAATCGATGCGGCTGGCCGGCGAAGGGGTGGCAATCGATGCCATTGATTCGGCGGTCCGGCAATGGGGCATGCCCATGGGACCATTCGAACTGCTGGATCAGATCGGGTTGGATGTGATTCTGGGCATCTTTCGCGCGCTGCAACCGCATCTGGGCGATCGGATTGCGATTCCGGCGGCGTTGGAAGCGGCTGTCGCCACCGGGTGGCTCGGTCGCAAGGCCCGCGTGGGGTTCTACCGGTATCCGGACGACCGCGGGCGCAGTCCCGAGATTCATCTCGAGCTGGTCGGGCGCTTCGGGAGGGCTTCGCAGTCGCTGGATGCTACGGCGATTCAGGATCGTTGCCTGCTGCCGATGGCCAACGAGGCCGCCCGGGTCTTGCAGGAGCAGGTGACCGAATCTACCGATGCCATCGACCTGGCCTGCATCACCGGGCTGGGAATGGCGGGCTGGCGCGGAGGAATCTGCCAGTTCGTGCGTGACACGGGAGTGTCGGTGATCGTCAGCAAGCTGCAGCAACTTGCGGCCGCGCACGGCGATCGTCTGAGCCCTTGCGAATACCTCTGGAAACTGAAAG
>JAVQWE010000103.1:0-8185 GCA_033579175.1 Phycisphaerales bacterium
TCATGGCGGTTTCCAGTTCAAAGCGAATGAAGATGTGCAGGTTGTAGGTGGTTTCATCCGCCTCGACCCGGATCAGGCTGGGTTGCACGGCGTTGACGGCAGCGAACCACTGGTCTTCGCTCACGTCCTGCAACGCGTCGGGGAAAGCAGACCGTGCCAGAGGCATGAAGTGCTTCCAGAAGGCCCGGCTGCGCCCCACCAGGTTCTCCCACATGCGGCTCTGGCTCTCGTGGATGCCAAGGGACACCGACGTCGCAAGCGGCAGGCCGAAATATTCCCCCTTGGGCAGGCCCTGCTCGTACAACGCATGGCCCGCCTCGTGCAGCACCCCGAAAAATGCGTCGTTGAAGTGGTGTTCGTCGTAGCGTGTCGTCATCCGGGTATCCCCGGGCGCCATGCCCGAGCAGAACGGATGAACGCTCACATCCAGCCGGCCGCAGGTGAAGTCGAAGCCGATGGTCTCGGCGGCGAGCCGACCGAACTTCTGCTGCGGCTCGAGCGGGAACGACCGGCTCAGGATCTCGATGGGCGCCTTGCGCCCGCTGGCTTGCGTCTGCCGAACCAGGGCAATCAGGGGATCGCGCAGCGACTGGAATATCTCCCGAACCCCGGCAGACGTTTCATAAGGTTCGTATTGATCCAGCAGGGCGTCATACGGATGTTCGCGGAACCCCACGCATTGCACTTCCTGACGCTTCAACTCCAGCCAACGGGCCAGCCAGGGTTTGAATGCGGCGTAATCCGCATTGCGACGCGCCTCAGCCCAGGCGTTCTGAGCCAGTACTTCGGTCCGGGCCATTTCCGCCACAAGCTCGGCGGGAACCTTCGTGGCACGGTCGTAATCCCGTCGGGTATGGCGGGCCACAACCGCGGCGTCGGAATACGGGTCATCCCCCCGGGTCTGCTCTTCGACGGCGGCGATCAGGTCGCCGAGCTTGGGGGAAGTGAAGCGAGTGTGGATCAGCCGGGCGAGAAACTCCAGTTGCTCGGCGCGGTGACGCTTGGCGATGTCCGACTTGGGTTGAAAGACCTGCTCGTCGTAGCTGAGCAGGCCTTGAATGGAAGCGAGGATTCCGATTTCCCGCAGTTCGGACCGCAGCGCATCGTATCGGGGGGATTCGGTTGGCATGTCGTGATTTGACCGGCGGCATGGGAAATCGTCCAGCTCCCATGAACCGGTCGGTCGACTGAGCGAAACTGATGCGATGGGCGTTCTTCCCGTTGTCCGGCGATTTCTGGTAGCATCCCCCTCCCTGACCGCAGGAAACACCCCATGAGAGAAGATCGTTTGAAAGAAAAGTTTCGTCCGAGTGTCGATGCCGCATTGGAAGCCGAGGTTGCCGCGGCGATGGAAGGCATTTCGCTCGAGGAGCTGTATTCCCGCAGCGAGGGCGATCGGAGTGTCCAGCAGGAGGCGAGTTTCGGCGCTTCGCAGGGTCTGAGACGCGGGCGTATCCTCAACATCAATCAGGCGACGGGAGACGTGTTCATTGATTTCGGGGGAAAATCGCAGGGAATCGCGCAACTCTCACAGTTTCAGGAACTTCCGAGCCTCGGAGCCGAGCTGGATTTCACGGTTGACCGCTACGACCCGGCCGAAGGGGTGCTGGTGGTCCGACCGCGCGGAGCGGCGGCGGCCGACGTCACCTGGGAGACCTTGGAGGTGGGGCAGATCGTGGAGGGCATGGTCACGGGCATGAACAAGGGGGGGCTGGAACTGAGCATCAAGAACATGCGTGCGTTCATGCCGGCCGGGCAGGTCTCGTTGTATTTTGAAAAGGACATCAGTGTGTATCTCGGTCAGAAGATGACCGTGGAAGTGATTCAGTTCGACCGCGATTCCCGCAAGCTGGTGGTCTCGCGGAAGACGATCCTGGAACGCCAGAAGGAAGCCGCCCGGCAGAAAGCCCTGGATGCCCTGGCTGAAGGAATGGTGGTTCGCGGAACCATCCGCAGTGTGCTGGATTACGGCGCGTTCGTCGATCTCGGGGGGCTGGACGGACTGCTGCATGTGAGTGAGATCACGCATCGCCGTGGCGCCAAAGCCGGTGAGTTCGTTCAGGTTGGCGACGTGGTGGATGTCAGGATCATTAAATTCGACCGCAGCACGGGAAAGCTCAGCCTGAGTCTGAAGCAGACGATGGCCGATCCGTGGGTGGACGCCCAGACCAGATACGCCGTCGGGACGGCGCTGACCGGTCGAGTGGCGCGGCTGGCTCCGTTCGGGGCGTTCATTGAAGTTGAAGAGGGGCTGGAGGGTCTGCTGCCGATCAGCGAAATGAGCTGGCTACGGATCAGACATCCATCAGAGCTGTTGAAAGTGGGAGACACGATCCGCCTGGTGGTGATCGGTCTTGACGTGCCGGCCAGAAAGCTCAGTCTCAGCATGAAACAGGCCGGGCCGAACCCGTGGGCGGAGGCGGCGGCGAAGTATCCGAAGGATGCGACGGTCTCAGGCACGGTGAGCCGGGTAGTTGATTTCGGGGCGTTTGTGGTGCTGGAGCCGGGCTTGGAGGGGCTGGTGCACATCAGCGAGCTGTCCGATCAGCGGGTGCGCCAGCCGCAGGACGTGGTGAAAGTCGGGGATTCAGTCCGGGTGAGAGTCCTGGAGGTCGATCCCAAGACCCGCCGGATGAGCCTTTCCATCCGGCAAGCCGGTGAGAAGGGGGATGCCCTGCGCGCCGCCGCCCGCGCCGCCGAGGAAAAGGCCGCCGCCCACCAGCGCCGCCGCGAGGAAAAACGCAAAGGAAAACCACTGAAAGGCGGGCTCGAGTGGTGAGCTGATCGATCTCATCTCCACTGGCAGTGTCAACATTATGTCAGTGCGATGAGGATGACGGGCAGCGGGGGAG
This sequence comes from Phycisphaerales bacterium, assembly GCA_033579175.1. Lineage (GTDB taxonomy): Bacteria > Planctomycetota > Phycisphaerae > Tepidisphaerales > Tepidisphaeraceae > JAVQWE01. The sequence continues at coordinate 2,853 of JAVQWE010000103.1, forward strand.
CGTTACAATGCCTCGGATGCTGTTCCGCCTCGTCGTGGTTGTTCTGGCCGGTTCGTCGATTGTGCTGGCGGAGGTGACACCGCAGCAGGTGCGCGCTGCGATTGACCGCGGAAAAGAATGGCTCTATCGCACGCAGAACGCCGACGGGAACTGGGAATCCAAGCCCGCTCCGGACCCGAACGACAAGCCGTGGAATGAAGGTGGGGGACAATGGGGTGGTCTGACGGCACTGATCACCAATTCGCTGCTCTGCGCCGGCGAGCGCGCCAGCGAGCCCAGGCTCGCGCGGGCGATTGAGTTTCTGCGCGGACGGGATTTGACGGGGGTGTACGCGCTTTCCATGCGCTGCCAGGTGTTTGCGCGGCTGCCACCGACCCCTGAAAACCGTCAGATTCTGCGACAGGACGCGATGAAGCTGCTGTCGATGATGCGAACCACCGGTCGATCGCGCGGTTTCTGGGATTATGTTCCCGGCGAGGGCGGCGGTTACAGCCATTCGCGCGGCAACTACGCGGTGCTGGGCCTGTGGGCGGCGGCCAGCGAGGGGGTGGAGATTCCCGATGCCGCATGGAAGACCATCGCCGAGGCTTGGATTCGCCATCAGGACCCCAGCGGCGGCTGGACGTACAAGGCCAGGGAAGATACCGAGTATGCCTTGACCCCCGGGATGACCGCCGCGGGCGTCGCCACCCTCTACATTGCGCAGGATTACATTTTCCCCGAAGGAGCGGGGCGGAGTGCCCCGCTTCGTGAGGCGATCGACCGGGGCACGGCGTGGCTGGCCGCAAACTTCGATAAAGTGACGCCCGCGGCGCGCTACGATCGCGATTTCCCGTATCCCACGATCTACGCCGTCGAACGAGTGGGCCTGGCAGGGGGGCTTCGCTACATCGGACAGCACGACTGGTACGCGCGCATCACCCGCTGGCTGCTGGACAACCAGCGTCCCGGCGGAGGATGGCATCGTGACGGCAGGGGCAGCGGCAGCCCGTCCGACACCGCCTTCGCACTGATCACGCTGTCCCGCGGGATTGCCCCGATTGCGATCTCCAAGCTTGATTATCTGCCCGCCGACTCGAAAGCGGCCGACTGGAACCTGCGCCCCCGTGACGCAGCCAACGTGGTTCGATTCATGGGCAAGGCCATCGAGCAGGAACTGAACTGGCAGGTCGTAACCATCGATTCTCCCGTGCGGGACTGGCATGAATCGCCGATCCTTTACCTGGAAGGCGGCAAGCCCTTGGCATTGGATCAGGCCGGCAAAGAAAAGTTACGGCAATATGTGGAACAGGGCGGGTTGATTCTGTTTGCGGCCGATGCCTCTTCCCGGGCGTTTTCCGATTCGGTGCGCGCGTTGGGGCTGGAACTGTTTCCTGACAGTGAGTGGCGGGAGCTGCCGCAGCAGCATCCGATTTACACCGATCAGCAGTTCCCGCGCTCGGGCTGGAAGACCAAGCCCGTGGTGCTGGGGCTGAGCAACGGCGTGCGCGAGCGAATGATTCTTTTGCCCTCGGGCGATCCGCCTCGATGGTGGCAGGCGAACAATCCTTCCGCTAAGCAGGAATTCTGGGAGTTGGCTGCAAACCTTCATCAGTATGCCGCGGGTCGGGAGAATCTGCGTTCGCGGGGGGAGTCACACCTGATCGTGGCCGATGAGTCTGTCCAGCCGCAGCGGACGGTCCGGTTGGCCCGACTGCAATATCCCGGGAATTGGGATCCTGAACCAGGTGGATGGCGTCGGGTGGCAGCGGCGATGCGCAATCGCGACCGGATTCATCTGGAGGTAACCCCCGTCAAACTGGGGGAGGAAATTCCCAAGGCTACCCAGATTGCCCATCTTACCGGCACTGACGCGCTCAAGCTTGAACCGGTGGCAATCACGGCGCTGCGCGTCTTCGTGGACACCGGTGGAACACTCCTGATCGATTGCGCGGGGGGCGCCAGCGCCTTTGCTTCGGCGGTGGAGCCGGTCTTCCGGGAGCTTTTCATCGAGGTAAAGCCCCAGCCGTTGCCCTTGGATCACCCGATGCTTGCAGGTCGCGATGGCAAACCCCTGCGCATCGAGTATCGCCCGTTTGCCCGGAGAACCTTGGGGGAGCTGCGAAACGAATCCCGTTTGCAGTGCCTGATGATCAAAGGCAGGCCGGCCGTAATTTTCAGCCGCGAGGACCTTTCTGCCGGGCTGGTGGGCAACAATGTCGATGGCATCCTCGGCTATTCACCGGCGACGGCGCTCGAAATGGTCTGCGGGCTGGTGCGCTCGGTGAAATAGACCCCCGGCGGCGACATCCAACCGCCCGCCAGGGCAGGTACTTCAGAAATACTCCTGGCAGAACGGCCGTGGGCCGATTGAGAACGAATCCAGCAGCCGGACGATCTCCGGGCGTGTGCTTGAGGGGAGCAATCCCAGATTCATCATGGCAGAGGCGGAAAGATCGCCGCTGATCAGGCTGGCCCACAGCACATCCGAAATCTCCACATCCGCGGTGTGAGTGCTGGGGGAAACGGTGATTCGGCCTTCGCTGATATCGATGGTGAATTGCGAGGCATGCCCTTCGGACTCGCGAACCACAAGGGCACACTTGCCCTTGATCGTCTGGGGCATGGCCATGGCCTCAAGCACGCGGCGATGGTCGAGCACGCGCATCTGCATGCGCGTATAGGGCTTTGCGATGGCGAAGGGGTGATCCACCTGCCGATGGGGAATCTGGCTTTCCCGCAGCATCCGGTTGAGGGGAAAATCTCCCGGAAGATCGATGCGGACTTCGCTGTATTGATCCTTCAGCGTTGCCAGGAAGTGGAAAATCCGGCGAAGGGATTCGGGTGAATCGGCCGACCAGTCCCAGACCTGCAAGGTGGCCTTCTCTTTGCCGCGTTCCTCGCCGAAATACAGCAGAGAACGGATAGGTCCCCCGGGCGTCGGTTCATCGACCACCACAAGGCCTTCGGACCAGTGGGAGCACCAGAATTCCCAGGCCGCCGGGTCGGTTTCGATGTCGCACTGGTTGGCCATGCACTCTCGCTGGCGCATTTCCATCAGCCGCGACAGGTCGCCGGTTCGGTAGAAGCGAAAACCGGCGGTCTCACCACGGGGCAGGATCGAGAGCGGGATCGTCCACTGCGTACGGTGCTCTGAATTGCCGTAACCGAAGTGTTCGTAATAACTTGCGCGAAAGGGCATGAGGGCGGAGACGGCCTGTTGGCGTCGGCGTGCCTCGCGCAGGGTCTCGTGCATCAACTGCGTAGCCACCCCCGGCTCTTCCCCACCGAGCCGCCGCGCGGTCTTGATCGTGCCGACGTAGGCCACTCCCTGACAGGGCACAGCGGCACCGCGGATCCACATGGTCAGCGAAAGCGATGTGCTCGTGCCCACCGCTTCACCATTACGCTCGGCCAGCAGAAAATCTCCGGGTTTGGCGCGACGATCCTTGCGCAGCCCCTCTTGATATCGTTGCATCAGATTGCCGGCCGAGGCGTAACTGAGCATGCGTGTTTCGGCCACGCGGTCGAAGTCCTCTTCGCCCACCCATCGAAGCACCAGCGGCATGGCGGAATTGTTGTGTGCTGTCTGGAAAAATCAAACGGGGGCAGTTGAAGAGCCACCGCCGCGATGGGTTGCCAGCCGTAACCTGCCGGCGGCACAACTGGGGGCCGGGGCACAACCGATGCCCGTCCCTCCCGGCCTGAGGCAGGGGATGCACCCGGTGGCAACATTCAACCGAGTCTTACATCGCCCGACGGCGACGCCGGGTCGAGGAATCCGGCTATTTGGGCTCTGTAACCGCTGCCATCCTTCGGGGACTGACATGCCCCTGTGTCCGCAGCAGGGCCGACTTTGCGGCCGTGGCGATTGAAGGGGCATCGAGACCGGCCTCGGCCAGTTGCTGGGCGCGCGTCATGTGGGGGATCAACCGGTCGGGCATGCCCAGAATCGTCAGCCGGTCGGTCGGAAGGTGATGGAAATTGGCGTGCTCGAGCACCGCGGCGCCAAACCCGTTGATGACGTGATGGTCTTCGATGGTCAGAACCGGGCGTCCACTGGACAACTCGGCCGCGAGCATCTGGCCATCCAGGGGCTTGCAGAACCGGGCGTCGACAACGGTGGCTTCGATTCCCTCCCGCGCCAGCATTTCTGCAGCCAGGAGGGCATTCTGCACCAGGGCGCCGTACGCCAGCAGCGTCAGATCCGCCCCATGGCGGAGCGTTCGCGAGCGACCGAGCAGCAGCGGATGGGGTTCGTAATCCCGCGGGGGCACGTTGTCGCGCGGATATCGCAATGCCGAGGGCACGTCCAGCTCGAGCGCAAGCCGCAGCATCCGGTTCAGATCACCCTCATCGCTGGGGGCCATCAGAACCATTTGCGGAAGCGGACGAAGGAATGCCTGATCCATGAAACCGTGGTGCACGGCGCCGTCGTCGCCAACGAAGCCGGCGCGGTCCATGGCGAAGACCACCGGCAGGCCGTTGAGCACCACTTCCTGCCAGATCTGATCGAATGCACGCTGAATGAATGTGGAGTAAATCGCGGCGACCGGCCGGAGGCCGGCCTTGGCCATGCCAGCGGCCATACCGACCAGGTGCGATTCGCAGATTCCGGTGTCAAAGTAGCGCGGTGGCCTGGCGTTCTCGAATGCCTTTTCAAACTTGCTGAGGCCCGTGCCATCGGGCATGGCGGCGGTGAGAGCGATGACGCGCGGGTTCTCCCTGGCCAGGGCGATCATGGCGTCGGCGAAGGCGCTGGTCCAGCTTCGACCGCCCGAGGGGCTGATTTCCACGCGGCAGCCGTTCACGGTGAACGGCGCCGGGCTGTGGAGGCGCGTAGGCTCTTGTGCGGCGATTTCGTAGCCTTGCCCCTTCACCGTTTTCACGTGCAGCAGGACGGGACGCTCCACGTGTTTGATCTCGGCCAGGAAGTTGATCAGCCCGCGCAGGTCATGGCCGTCGATCGGGCCCATGTATTTGATCCCCAGGGCCTCGAACAACTGCCCGTGGAACATCGCACCCTTCAGGCCGGCGCAAAAGGCATCCCAGGCATGTTCGATGCTCGAACCGATGCCGGCGGGAAGATTGCGGACGATCCGCTCGCTGAAACGCTTGAATTCCTCGTACGTCGTGCTGACGCGCACGCGCTCTAGGTACTGGCTGAAGGCACCCTGCGGCTTGCTGATGGACATTCCATTGTCGTTCAAGACGATCAGCAACTGACGTTGGAGCGTTCCGGCGTTGTTCAGACCTTCAAACGCCATGCCGTTTACAATGCTGGCGTCTCCCACCACAGCCACGACATGATTCCTGCGGCCATAATGCGCATCGGCGCGCGCCAGACCCACGGC
>JAVQWE010000104.1:0-8120 GCA_033579175.1 Phycisphaerales bacterium
TGGCAGTTCCCAACGTTCGATGCCTCCGTCGACTGGAGCACAATCGCCGGGAGCATCGGGCCGATCACCCGTCGGCGGCGCGTGGCGCAGCTTCGGCACCCCTTGACACACCGGCTGTACGAGTTCGACGTTTGGATGGCCACCTCAAGCCGTTGCCGGCCGGCAGCGCCCCCTCGGCGATGGGTGGAGCTGCGGAGCCTTACGAACTACCCCTTTTCCCGACCGCAAGCGATGATCGTGGACCTGTTATTGGACCTCCTCCAGCAGTCCCCCAAACCCCGCCGGAGAACAAAACAGCCGGGCGCGAATCCGCCCGGCACTGACGGTGCTCCGCAGGACCCTTAGAGTTTCCTCGCCTTGCCCGGCCGGAAAACCAATCGTACATCTGCCGACAGAATGGACGCGCCGGACCTCCATCCCCCCGCCGCCGAGCGTCGCCCGGGAACGCTCAGTGTGCTGTTTCTGCTGGCGACTGCGGCGCTCGTCTTCAGCTATCTGGGCGCGTACTGCCTCACCGACGCGCTGGTGGCGGCAGGGTTGCGATCCCCCTTACCGCGTGACCCCGATCCCCGCCCCCGCTGGCTCCTCACCGGCTGGCTGACGCTGACGGCGGCGTTCTCCATCTTCGGCTGGATCTGGAAGCTGCTCATCTCCAGGCAGTTACGATCGATCGATGAAATGGAATCGGCCGATGAAGCCCCTGAGTGAATCAGTGGGCAATCGCCGCCGCGAACTGTTCCAGTGCCAGAGCCAGAGTGACGTTGGAGTCGATGTAACGTTCGGTGGTGATGGCGGCCTCGATGCGGTGACAGAGCTGCTGAAGCTTTTCCGGGTCGGCGGTCTCCCCAAGCCGCCGCCGCAAATGTTCGGCGGCCGCGTTTAACAAGACCACCGCGCCTTCGCGCGTTACCTGATCCTTGCTGGCGTGTTCATCGCGAGCCAACTGTTTTTCTGCGTAATCGTCGGCCGATTCCTTCAGGAAGGTTGCCAGATCGACGGCGGATTCCGGCAGGCGGTCGATCCGGCGGGCAAGCTCCTGAGCGGCGGCGATGACCCCATCTTCCTGCCATCGAAGCGACAGCCCCAAAGATCCGGCGGTGATTCTGGCTGCGGCCGCCGCCTCCTCCGGGCTGAACCCGCGCCGCGTCAGCTCCTGTCGAAGCAGTGACTCCGACAGCGGAGAGAATTTGACCAACTGGCATCGGCTGCGAATCGTCGGCAGCAGCAACTGTGGATTGCTGGTGTTCAGGATGATAAGCGTTCCCAACGGGGGTTCTTCCAGGGTTTTCAGAAGGGCGTTCTGTGCCGAGATGCTCATCAGCTCGGCTTCTTCCACCAGAAACACCTTGCCCCGGCCGAGAACTGACGTCAGGGCGGCGCGCTCCAGAAGGTATTCACGGATCACCTTCACCGACAGATCCCGCGCCGCCGGCAGATTCCGCAGCGAAGGGGGAGGTTCCTCACCCCCTTCATCCTTGCGGAACCGCGCCAGTTGCCGGTAGACGCGATGAAAATCGGGGTGTGATCCCGCCGCCAAGGCCCGGCAGCTTGCGCATTGCCCGCATGCTCGCTGCTGCGACGCTTCCGGGCACAGAACCACCCCCGCCAACGCTTCCGCCGTCGTTGCCTTCCCCACCCCCGGCGGACCAGCAAAAATCATGCCATGCGGCAGTCTGCCGGCAGCCAGCGAGGAACGCAGCCAGTTCACGGCCGAATCCTGTCCGAGGATGGAATCCAAGGAATGCATGCGTTCGCGGCGTCCACGGGATCAGGCGGCTTCGGGATCGCCTGCATCCAGGCGTTGGCGCAGTCGGCCCCGGTCTTTCAGCGCTGCGCGCGCTGCTTTCGCGTCCGGCGCGCCCGGGACCCCGTTGAACCGGCTTGCTTGCCTGTCGCCGCCTCCCAATCCATCTGCTCCACCGCTGCCACGACGTCGGCGTGCACCTGTTCGATGGAGCGGGCCCCGTCAATCACACGATAACGATGCGGCTCCCGACGGGCCTGAGCCAGATAATTCTCTCGAACGCGAAGGTGATACTCCTCCGGACGCGATTCGATCCGATCCTTGACGATCTCCACCTGTTCGCCGAACAGCGTCTGGCTGCGGTGCTCGAATTTGGCACGGACGCGCTCGCGGCTGGCGGCCACGGGCATATCGAAGATCAGTGTAAGGTCGGGCCAGCGCCCGCGGAGGGCAATCTCCGCCACGGCGCGGATTTCCGCGTCGGTCACCCCGTCCCCCCCGAGCTGATAGGCCAGTGTGCTGGAGACAAAGCGGTCGCAGAGCACCACATCGCCCCGGGCCAGCGCCGGCAGGATGTGCTCGTGCATCATTTGAGCACGGGCGGCCATGTACAGCAGCATCTCGCAGCGCATACTCATCTCGGAATGATCGGGATTGAGCAGTATCTGACGGATCTTCTCTCCGATGGCAGTGCTGCCCGGATCGCGCACCAGCGTAACGGCCTGTCCGGCGGCCTCGAGCTTCTCGCGAAGCAGGCGCGCCTGGGTGGATTTTCCGCACCCTTCCCCGCCGTCAAACACGATAAACCTGCCGCCAAGCCGTTTCATGTCCGGAGGCAGACTCTAATCGCCGCCAGTCCGGCTTGAAAGTGTCGAGAGCGTTCATAGAGTTGCGGCGATGGCCGATCCGCTCTCGGGCGCCCGTGCGAAGTTCACTCGCGTCTTCGGCGCGGGGGGGCGCATCCATGTCGTGCGGGCACCGGGTCGTGTCAACCTGATCGGCGAGCATGTCGATTACAACGAGGGCATCGTCCTGCCGATGGCCATTGAGCCTCAGGTGCTGGCCGTGTGCCGCGTGAATCCTGACCCGAAAGTACGGCTGGCCTCCACCGCCTTCCCGAACGAGCTGGTGGAGATTCAACTGGATCAGCCGGTGGAGCCAGCCAGGCCGCAATGGGCCAACTACGGGAGGGGAATGGTGGCGAAATTGATGGATGCCGGGATTCCGCTGTGCGGGGCCGACATCCTGCTGGATCACACCCTGCCGGTGGGAGGGGGACTCTCCAGCTCTGCCGCGGTTCTGATCGCCATGGGATTGTCGCTGCTGACGATCGGGGGCAACCGCATGGACCCGGCGCGTCTGGCCATGCTGGCGCATTCGGCCGAGCATGATTTCGCCGGTGTGCCCTGCGGGATCATGGATCAGATGGTGGTGGCGGCAGCTCGCGCGGGTCATGCGATGATGCTGGATTGCCGGTCGCTTCAGAGGTCGTTCGTGCCCCTGGACCCGCTGGAGCTTCGGGTTGTGGTTGCCAACACGATGGTGCATCACGATCTGTCCGACGGCGCATACTCCGAGCGCGTGGCGAGCTGCCGGCGTGCCGTAGAGTTCTTCCGCGGCGCCAATCCGTCGATTCGCGCGCTGCGCGACGTCACTCCGGAGCAGGTCGAGGCCGCTCGAGGACAGCTCGACGAGACAACCTGGCGCCGTGCCAGACACGTCGTCCACGAAATCGCACGGACGATTCTGGCCGCCGAGCTGCTCGGAAAACGTCGCTATGAGGAAGTGGGGGAACTGATGCGCCAGAGCCATGATTCGCTGGCGCGGGATTACCAGGTGAGCCGGCAGGAGCTTGACTTCCTGGTTGACCAGGCGCGTGCCACTGCCGGCGTGTACGGTGCGCGATTGACCGGGGGCGGGTTTGGGGGCTGCGTGGTGGCGCTGGTGCAGCCCCGGGCAGCCGAACCGCTGATGGAACGATTGCGGGAGTCCTATCGGGCGAAATTCCAGATCGATCCGATGGTATTTGCCACCACCGCCGCCGCCGGCGCAAGTGTCCTGGAATGAGCCTTTGGAGATTATGAAAGACCTGCTGCTGAAGCTCTGCCGTCGGGAGGACCTGACCCGCGAAGAGGCAAGGTGGGCATTCGAGCTGATCATGTCGGGCCAGGCCGGTGAAGCCCAGATCGGGGGCCTGCTGATCGGGCTGGCGGCCAAGGGATCGACGGTTGAAGAACTGGTCGGCGCTGCCGAGGTCATGCGACAGAAGGTGGTGCCGATTGAGGTCCCGGCAGCGTTACACCCCTTGCTGGACACCTGCGGCACGGGGGGTGATGTTCGGGGGACCTTCAACATCTCCACGGCCGCAGCCCTGATTGCCGCCGGTGCCGGGGTGCGGGTGGTGAAGCACGGCAACCGCTCGGCCTCGGGGAAGAGTGGCTCAGCCGATGTTCTGGAGCATCTGGGGGTGAAGCTGGACCTCGCCCCGTCGCAACAGGCGCTATGTCTGGAAACGGCGGGTATCTGCTTTGCCTACGCCCGCGCCCATCATCCGGCAATGAAGCACGTTGCGGCGGCGCGAACGTCGCTGGGCATTCCGACGATCTTCAATCTTCTGGGGCCGTTGACCAACCCGGCACGCGCCTCGTATCAGCTCCTGGGGGTGTTCGCTCCGGAGCTTACAGACCGTCTGGCTACCGTGCTGCGGGAGCTGGGCAGCCGCCGCGCATGGGTGGTGCACGCCGACGACGGGCTGGATGAACTTTCCACGCTGGGTCCGACGCGCGTGAGCGAGCTGCGCGATGGCCATGTCAGGACCTGGACACTCGAACCGAAGTCATTGGGGCTGGAGTATGCCCGGCTGAGCGATCTGCAATGCCAGTCCGTTGCGGAATCAGCCCGCATGATTCGGAATATCCTGGCGGGCCAGCCGGGACCGACCCGGGACATTGCCCTGCTGAATGCCGCCGCCGGGCTGGTGATCGTTGGCCGCTGTCCCGACCTGCCCTCGGCCTTGCACGCGGCCACCAACGCCGTGGACAGCGGCGCAGCCCGCCGGGCACTGGAGGCGCTGATCGAGGCTTCCAACGCCGAGCCGGGTGTGCCATGAGGGGGATCATTCAACTGGGGCAGCCGTGTCGAGGATCAACCTTCGAAGCGAAGCCTGCTGACGTTTTCGCCGGACGATCCCCGACGGCCGATGCGGCTTTTCCCCTGGCCGACTCGATGGTAAACCAGCCTTGAATGAAGCCTGCCCTTTTCACCGACACGCTGGAAGACATCAATGGCGTCGCTCGGTTCATCCGCGACATGGGCGAGCAGGCACGGCTCACCGGACGGGACCTGACGATTCATACCAGCGTCCGCACGCCCTCGATCGTCGATCCGCCTTTCTCTCGCCGGAACTTCGATCCGCTGATTTCCACAGCCATGCCGTACTACCCCCAGCTTTCCGTTGCCTTGCCACCGGCCTGGAAAATGCTGCGGTGGGCGGCGACGCAACGGTTTGACATGATTCACTGCTCCACACCGGGACCCGTCGGGCTTACCGGCTGGCTGATCGCGCGCTGGCTGCGAATCCCTCTGGCCGCCACCTACCACACTGATTTCCCGGCCTATGCGGACCGGTTGACGCGCAGCCGTCTGATCACCGGGGGAACTGCCGCCTTCATGAGGTGGTTTTACCGCCCGGCAGCAATCGTGTTCGCCCGGAGCGGGGAATACCACGAAATCCTTCTGAGGCTGGGTGTCGGCCGGCAAAGATTGCGAACCATTCGTCCGGCGATCAACCTCCAGAGGTTCAACCCGTCGTATCGCGATCCGGATGTCTGGCGTGAATTCGGGGTCCGCGAGCCGCGGCGGCTGCTGTACATCGGCCGGGTGAGCGTTGAGAAAAACCTGCAGGTTCTGGTCGATGCGTTTCGTCAGATCGCATCGCGTCGGCGCGACATTGCGCTGGTGGTTGCTGGCGACGGCCCGTTCCGTGAGCCGATGGCCAGACTGCTGCAGGGCACACCCGCCTACGTGCTGGGGGTGCAGCAGGATCGCACCTTGGCCCGGCTATACGCCTCGGCCGATCTTTTTGCCTTTCCGTCCCGCACCGATACTCTCGGGCAAGTGGTGATGGAGGCACAGGCATGCGGTCTTCCGGTGCTGGTGAGCGACGAAGGAGGACCGAAATCGATCATCGAAGACGGGAAGACCGGTCGCGTCGTCCCCGGAAGTGACCCGGCCCGGTGGGCGGCGGCGATTGAAACGCTGATTGACGATGAAGCCACGCGGGCGGCCATGTCCGCTCAGGCCGCGCGGCACCTCAGCCATTTCAGCCTGACGGACACGTTCAACGACTTCTGGGGGCAGCATGAGGCCCTGTTGACTGCGACCCGACGTCGGAAAGAAGGTCGGGAAGCGACCTGAGCCGGTCCCTGCAGGACGGGCTTTCCAAAAATGCCCTGCCGGTATAAGAAATTCTCCGTGGCCGATTCACGAATAAAATGTTCATGATGCGACCATGGCGCCTGCTGCTGGCAGTGGGATTGCTGGGGTTGTGCGGCCTTGCAACCCCGCAAGCCCCCTCCACGGCCCCGGCAAACCGCCCGGGAAGGGCTTATGTGATCGACCTTGAGGGGGAGGTGAATGACTTTACCCGCGCCATGCTGGTCAAGAGGTTGGAAACGGCGCGGGCGGGCGGGGCCGACACGATTATCCTGAAGATCAACACCTGGGGAGGATCGGCACTCTCGGCGCTCGAGATTTCGCAGTTGCTCAAACGGCAGGACGATCTGCACATCATCGCCTTTGTGGAACAGAAGGCCATTTCTGCCGGCGCGATGATTGCCGTGGCCTGCAATGAGATCGTGATGCAGCCCGGTTCAATGCTGGGAGATTGCGCTCCGATCGTTCCCGGCATGCAATTGCAGCGCACCGAGCGCGCCAAGGCTGAGGGGCCAATCCTTGCCGAATTCGCCGATTCGGCGCATCGAAACGGTTACGACCCCCTGTTGATCAGTTCCATGGTGAACGTGAACCGGGTGGTCTACTTCATCGAGAGCCCGGACGGCACGCGGAGGTTCGTTGGGGAAGAAGACTACGACAAGTATGTCCGCAACGGGGACTGGAAGCCCGTCGCGGGGCTTCCCAACCCGATTGTGGATGCTGAATCGCTGCTCACCGTCTCGGCCGATCAGGCGGCGAAGCTGGGGCTCTCCAAAGCCACGCTGAGCACCCCGGCCGATCTGGCTCAAGCTCGGGGGCTGACGATTGTCGGCACGCTCAGCCATTCCCCGGGCGAAAAGCTGATCGCCCTGCTTTCCAGCGACGCGGTCAGGGGCATCCTCAGTCTGGTTTTCGTGCTTTCTCTGTATGCCGCGTTTAAAGCCCCGGGCACCGGTCCGCCGGAAGCCATCGCCGTGGCGTCACTGGCACTGCTGGTCGGGGTGCCGATGCTCACCGGGTACGCCGGGTGGTTTGAGATCATCCTCATCGTGCTTGGGATCGCGCTTCTGGCGACGGAAGTCTTTGTCCTGCCGGGATTTGGGATCGCCGGGATCGGAGGAATCTGCCTCATCCTCGCCGGGCTGCTTTCCACGTTCATGCCCGCCGAGCCACCCATGCCGGGCTGGCTGCCGACGCTGGCCGGAACCTACGACGCCCTGTGGCGCGGCGTGGTGGTGATCACGGTGGCCTTGGCAGCGGCGCTGGTGGGCGGGATCTGGCTGCACCGTCACCTGCCGCAAGTGCCGGTCTTCAACAAGATTGTGCTGAACACGGTGGTAGGCTCGCAGCCGGAGGCCAACTACGCCGTCGATGTGAACGAACCGGTGTGGCCGGAGATCGGGGCGGTCGGTCGGGCATTGACCGATCTTCGCCCCGGAGGTACCGCGGCGTTCGCCGACGAACAGACTTCAGAGCTTCAAACCGTCGCGGTGGTCAGTGACAGCGGCTTCGTACCGGCCAATACGCGGATCGTAGTCCGTGAAGTTCACGGCAATCGCATCGTCGTCCGACCGGCAGAGACGGCGTGAATCGCAGCAGCGCACAAGACCCGATCCGTTGTCAGGGCGGCGGGCGGTTTGCCCGAGGACCATCGAGCACCGCAACCGCCGGCGGGAAACCGGGCTCTGTCATATGCGGACAGCGCACGTTGTGTGGACTGACGGTGGCAGCCGCGGCCTGGTTGACCGGATTCGCCAGCCGACGGGGCTTCCCGGCACCCGCGGGCGAGTCAGCGAGCTTTCCCGTGAACGAATGGTTGAAGTTGCGGGGTTTCGCCGTTGGCTTCTGATGGCACACCATCGAGCGACTCTTGAATGGACCTGAGCACCTGGGCTTTCATCTTCTTTGCGATCGCGATCGTGTTATACGTGGCGGAGGTGTT
>JAVQWE010000105.1:0-8118 GCA_033579175.1 Phycisphaerales bacterium
CGATGGTCGGGTCGCTGGTCGCCAGGATCGCCGCGGCCAGCAATGCTGCGTTTCGGGCACCAGCTTCGCCGATGGCCAGAGTGCCCACAGGGACACCCGCTGGCATCTGCACGATCGACAGCAGAGAATCCAGCCCGTTCAGCGCCTTGGATTGCACGGGTACCCCCAGTACGGGAAGGTGGGTCTTGCTGGCGCACATACCGGGCAGGTGAGCGGCCCCCCCGGCGCCGGCGATGATCACCGAAAGCCCGCGCGCCTCGGCCGATGCCGCATACTCAAACAGCAGATCAGGCGTTCGATGGGCCGAAACGATCTTCGTTTCATGGGTGATCCCGAGCTGCGTGAGGATTTCGGCGGCGTGCCGCATGGTTTCCCAATCGCTGCGGCTGCCCATGATGATGCCGACGCGCGCGCTTGCCATTTGCCAGATCATGGCGTGGAGACCCCGGCAAGAAAAGAGGCATGCGGCGGGGGTCTGCGCCGACGTTCCGAACCCGCAAAAGGGCTTGCTGCCTCAGGGGGGACGGGGTCGGGTCACCCACTGCGGGCCGACCTTGGGCACGGCGCCTGACTGCCGGCGGCCGGGCGGATCGCCCTTTCTGCGTCCCGACTACGCGCCGTCGGCCGGGGCATGGTGATCAATGACAAAGACGGGAGGAAGCGTTCGGGGTCGGCTGACGCTTTCTGCCGGGAGCGAGAGGCTTCCGGAGGCCGATCCCGGTCGCGCCCGGAATGATCGGGCAATTTCGTCGTAAATCATTGTGAAATCATAACTTACACGGATTCGACTTCGTGGGTTAACCGAACATGGTGTTAGCATCGCGCTAAGACCGGCTCCAGGCGCCGTTCGTGTCGGGCGGTCTTCCCCGCCAGGGAGAACACGGGGTTCAATGGACCGGGGTCATCTGCTGCGAACGATCTGCGGGCGTGGTGGCGACGGGGGGTTGCGGCACCCCGGCCAGAAGTCGCCGGACCATGAGAATGAACAGCCCCGTCAGCAGAAGATTCAGCGAAAGGCTCAGCATCGCGGCGGTGACAATCGGCCCACCAATGCCATAGGCGAGGCTGATTACCAGGACCCCCGCCCCCACCTCACCTCGCGGCCACATCCCAATCGCCACGGCCAGGCGCTCCCGCCAGTGGGCCTCGCGCCGGTAGCACAACACGGGGAACATCTTTCCCAGGTTCGAAAGGATCGTCAGCATGGCCACGTGGAATGCCATCATTCCCCAAGAAACCGGCGGTTGCGCGGCCGTGATTGTGACCGCTCCTGGTGGCTCACCCAGATCGGCTGAGGCAGCGGCGGGGGGGGCGAAAACAGGGGGCATGTTCAAACCCACCAGCACCATGAAGATGGCGGAAATGATGGTGGAGGCAGTCTGCTCGCCCCGGTCTGAGCCGGCGTGGGGCGCGTTCTGAGGTGCTTCAGCATGTGGATTCTTCAACATGCAGCCCAAGACGAACGCCGGAAGCAACACCTCCAGATGCAGCGGGACGGATTCGTTAATCACTTTGCTCGCCAGGTGAATTCCCTCGCAAACCAGTGCAATGGAAGCCGAATAACCGAGCACCCAAGGCCAGGAAACCGGCAGGGGCAACACGTGCAGATAGCGATAAGCCAGCCAGAGCAGTCCGATCATCACGACGGCGATCAGTCCCAGTTGCCAGGCAAGGCCGATCATGGCCATTTTCAGAGGGATCATCAGCAGAACCGTGTCCAAGTCGTCAAAAATGGCAAGGATCCGTGCCTTGCGGAACAGCCACGTCGCCGCCAGCCCCGCCGCCGCAAGCATTGAAAACAGCACTCCTGCCGATGTGGGAGCGGCGAAGCGCCCGGCGAGCAGGGTTTCCTTCCAGGCCTTCCAGGTGGCCCAGTACTCCGGGGGGAGCATCACGAAAACGAAATAGGCCGTGCAGAAAATCCAAGGGAACGACGCGGCGGTGAAGGCGACGACATAGTCCCAGCCATATTGCCTGAGGTTCTGCTTGTCGATTTCAAACTCCAGCCCCACGTGGATCATGATGAAGGCCAGAGCGGTCATCGTCAGGACGAGAATGACCAGCGAGAGGCGCGGCAGCTGATCGCCCGCCAAGGCGGGCAGGAACTGCGAGGCCACCAGCCCCAGAATCAGCAGAATCGAATAAATGGCGACTTTCCGCATGATGAACTGCCGATTGTAGGCCTCGGGTGTGAAGGTGGCTCAGATCCGCAGCCCGAAATGGAAAAAAACGAGCCAGACCGTAATCAACACGGGAAACAGGAACGGTACCGAGTACTGCAGAACGTATCGGACGAACGACGGCATTTTGACGCCCTGTGCCTCGGCGATCGATTTGACCATGAAGTTCGGACCATTGCCGATGTAAGTCACCGCTCCGAAGAACACCGCACCAAGCGAAATCGCGATCAGATACATGGAGATGTTCGGGCTGGCCAGGGCTGTGGCGATCCGAACATCGCTTTCCGAAACCCGCGCTGCCGCCACCTTCTTACGGTGATAATCCACCAGCACCTTGTAAGCATTGATCACCAGCGGATCGCCGCTGGTGGGCACCCGGGGCACCTCGCCGACGCGATGATCCATCGCAAGCCGGCGTAATTCATTGATCTGCCGGCTGTACCTGGCCCGGACCTGCGCCTGACTGGTTTCCAGAAAGACCAGATACGTCGGCGCGTTGTCCAGTCCGCTGGAGAGCATCCCGGTCACCCAGTAGTACTGCGACGGGCTTTTCAACGGCATGCGATCGGCGTTGTGTGCCAGCCAGTTGAGGGCGGGAACCATCGTGGAAAAGATGCCCAGGAACAGAATGGCCACTTCGCGGATCGGCCCCCAGGTGAACTCGTTTTTTTCGTAGATGTATTGTTTGGTTGTCAGCTTCGAAGCCAGTGCCGCCGCCAGCATCAGCACCTCGCGGCTGAGCAAGATCCGGGTGTATTGCTTCTGGTCGATCCATTCGAACAGGCTTCGCTGGAACACCGCCACGAGAATCAGCCCGATGAAGATGAAGTTCTGGAATCCGAAAATGGAAACGCCCGGTCCGGCGTCGTGAGTGAACGTCCGTCGAGCTTTGCGGTGGTCAATCTCGTCGATGACGAAGAATATCCCCAGCAGCATCGCCATGGCCAAGGCCCACATGGGCCACAGTTCGCGGGCAGTCCAGAAGAACGGAATGCCCTTCAGAAAACCCATGAACAGCGGCGGATCGCCTATGGGAGTCAGAGCCCCGCCGCAGTTGGCGACGATGAAGATGAAGAAGACGATGTGATAGGGCTTCAGATGCGGGCGGTTCATCCGGATATAGGGGCGGATCAGCAGCATTGCGGCACCCGTGGTGCCCACCAGGTTGGCCAGCACGCCACCGCTCAGCAGCAGCACGCAGTTGGTGATCGGCGTCGCTGTGCGCGAAATCCCGATGACGATTCCACCGCTGACCACATACAGCGAACCCAGCAGCACGATGAAGCTGACATACTCCCGCATCTCGTGCAGCCAGGCATGACGGCTGGCCGCAAGATCGGGGTAGAGAAACATGTAATACACGCCCGTGACCAGGCCGAGGCTCAGCGCGATCGCCGGATAGATCTTCTCCCACAGGTGATGGTCATAGGCCGGAATCGATGCGATGCACGCCAGCAGCAGCAGGAACGGGATGGCCGCCCAGAGCGAGACATCCGGCACGGCCTGGTGTGTGGCATCCGGACCATGATCCGGCCCTGCCGACGTGGAATGGCCTGCATCCTCTGCCAGTGTGGCAGACGGTGCGGTGGATGCTGCGGCGTCTTCTGCTTGCGCGGGGCTTGGCAGTGCGGCGATCCCCAGAACCGCCAGGATGCTCACCATCAGCAGCACGGCCCGCAGGCTCACGGTTCTTCCACCACCGCAAGATTCGATCATGAACAAGGAAATCTTCTCCTGAGGTCAGGGCGACGCCTTTATACGCAGGGTGCTTTGGGGTTCAATGCCGCTCGAAGGGAATTGCATCCGGATGATCTGGTGGCTGTTTGTGCTGGTGGGGGGAGTGGCGCTGCTGCTGACGTCAGCCAGATTCCTGGTATCGGGGGTTTCGGCGCTGGCACGGGCAGCGGGGGTATCGGCGCTGGTGGTGGGACTGACCGTTGTCGCCTTCGGAACCAGCACGCCTGAAGTCGTGATCAACACCTTTGCGGCCTGGCGTGGCGACACCGGCCTGGCGTTTGGCAACATCGTCGGTTCCTGTGCCATCAACATTGGCTTCACCCTGGGGCTGGCGGGATTGATCTGCCCATTGGCGGTCCGGCCGTCGATCATCACGCGGGAGATCCCCCTCCTGCAGCTCACGGTGGCTGCGTTTGCGGTCATGAGCCTAGACGGCCGAATCAACGGCAGCGGGGAGAACGTGATCTCGCGCTCCGATGGAATGATTCTGCTGCTGATTTTCGGGGTTTTTGTGTATTCGATCCTCACGCAGGCCCTGGAGAAACAGGCAGCGGATGCTTTCGTGGCGGACGTGGTCGCCGCCGAAGATCAGGCGGCTGAGAAATCGCCTTGGACGAGCCTGCTGAAGACGCTGGCAGGACTGCTAGGGGTTGCCGTCGGGGGGCGGATGGTGGTGATTGGGGCCAGCAGCCTTGCCGCGGGTCTGGGGGTTCCGGATGTATTGATCGGGCTGACCATCGTATCCTTCGGCACGACCCTGCCGGAGTTGATCACGAGTGTTGTTGCCGCGAGGCGGGGGCAGAGCGATCTGGCCCTCGGCAACATCATCGGGAGCAATCTCTTCAACCTGCTTTTCATCGGGGGGCTGGCTTCGTGCATTACGCCGCTGCCGATTCCGATCGGAGGGGAACGCGACCTGCTCCTGATGGCGCTGCTGACGGTGGCCCTGCTGCCGATCGCCATGCGCCAGCGGCGCATCACGCGCGGGGAAGCTCTGGTTCTGGTGACGGTCTATCTTGCCTTTACAGGGTGGCGAGGCTTCACCAGTAGTGGCGCAGGCCGGTAGCGGCCGGGGAAGTCAGGCGGCGAAATTCTGGCAATCGCGCTGCGCGTAGCCGGTGGGGCGGTATCCCGCCTCGGTGACCGAATCGATCAGTCGGTCGATGTTGACGTAATCACCGTCAAAAAGGATGGAACACTGGCCCGAAAGGAAGTCCACTTCGACTTCGTGGACGCCGGCGTTTCGACTCAGCGCCTTGCGGATGGCGCTTTCGCACTTGTGGCAATGCATGCCCTCGATGGAAATGAGAGCGAGCCGATCGCGGCTTACATCTGCCGCCATTACAGCCTCCAAGGGTGCAGAACTACAGGTGCAGCGACGGAAAGAATACATCGGCTCTCCGAGGAAGTAAAGAAATTATCGGGCGAAGCCCGAATTTCCCCGCGGGGGAGATTGTGGCTATCGCTGGATCGGCCAGATTCATCGGCAGATCAACCAGTTTCGCCGCCCGACTGCCGTCCGAACAGCCCCTACAAACGGCATTTCCGGTCGCTGTGGGCAGGATGGGGGCTGGTGGTGCAAAACCCGTGGATGAGCTGTGGAGGCGTGCTTGAATTTCCGGGCGAATCTGCAACGGTCGCACGGAGAATGGTCATGGAATGGTCACGCTACCGACTTGCCTGCAGCGGCGGGGGGTGCGTATCCTTCGATGCCCCGTGCTGGTGTTGATCGACAATTACGACAGCTTTACGTACAACCTGGTTCAACTGATCGGCACTGTTTCCCCGGGTACAGCGATCCGGGTGTTTCGGAATGATGCGGTTACGGTCGAGCAGGTGGAAGACCTCCGTCCGACGCATATCGTGATCTCGCCCGGCCCGTGCACTCCACGGGAAGGGGGGGTAAGTAACGACATCATCCGGTTCTTTGGTCCGAAAACCCCGCTCTTGGGGGTGTGCCTCGGGCACCAGTGCATCGGCTATGTCGCCGGCGCGGTGGTGGAGCGCGCCGGCAAGCTCATGCACGGCAAGACAGACCTGATCTTCCACGACGGCCGGAGCATCTATCGGGATGTTCCAAGTCCTTTCACAGCAACACGTTACCACAGTCTGATCATTCGGCCGGGCACGCTCCCGGCAGATTTTGAGGTCTCCGCCTGGACCGCGGAGCAGGAAATCATGGGCCTGCGACACAAATCCTGGCCCCTGGAAGGGGTGCAGTATCACCCGGAGAGCTTCCTCACGGAACACGGCGAACGGCTGATGCGGAATTTCCTCGCCAAGTGACCGTTCCGGTCTAATCTTCTGCTTTCGGAGCTTCCCTTGACCACACGAACCGGCAATTTCCTGATTGGTTTCCGCCGCGGCTGGAGTGAGTGGACTCGCCAGCTGCCGGCGTTGCTTTCCTGGGCCGCCCGGTCGGGCTTTGCAGCGGTTGACCTCATGAACGTCACCCCTGAGGACGTCGCCAGTGTCACCGCACACGGTCTGCGGATCGGCTCGGCCGACCTGCTCGACTTCGGGCAGCTCCTGCAGGATGACCCCTCTGCCCGCAAGGCGCTAATCGACCGCAATCTTCAGTACATTCGGCGGCTGGCTCCGTTGGGGGTGAAGGTGTTTTTCACCTGCGTGATCCCCGATGATCCGGCGCGACCGCGAATCGAAAGCTACCGTCGGGCCGTGGACGTGTTCATCCCCCTGTCCGCCGCCGCCGCCGAATGCGGGGCGAAAATCGCCATTGAAGGGTGGCCCGGTGGCGCGCCGCATTATGCCAACCTCTGCTGCACGCCGGAGACCTGTCGAGCGTTTCTCCGGGACGTCGGGGGGGATGCCATCGGCATCAATTACGATCCTTCGCACCTGATCCGGCTGGGGGTGGATCACATCCGGTTTCTGCGGGAGTTTGCTCCGCGCGTATGGCACGTTCATGCCAAGGACACCGAGCTGTTCCCGGAAGCCGCGTACGAGTTCGGGACGTATTCTGCCGGCGTCTTCCAGTCCCCCCATCCGTTTGGGGAACACGTGTGGCGTTACACGATTCCGGGCCATGGCGTGGCTCGATGGCACGAAATCCTGCGGATTCTCAGCGAGTCGGGTTATCGCGGCGTTGTCTCGGTGGAATTGGAGGATGGAAACTTCAACGGGACCGAGGCCGGGGAAAAGACCGGCCTGGAATTATCCCGTGACTTCCTGCGCGGCGTTTAACCGGCGCTGAAACCGATTGGCGCGCACCCCGCTGGCTGCTTGCAGAACCCCTGTGGAGATTGATTCCAACCGGCCTGCGCTCGGGTCGAGCGCTCTCATGGCGTCTTGCAGGTTCCTTGCAGGCGGGCGGCGAAATGAAAGTCCCTCCGGGTATGGTCGGAAGACGAGTGTGAAGGCGACGGTCAATGGGTCTCCCGGCCGAGGGCGAGCCTCACCCCCCGCTGACTGCTGGCACGATGGTCAGCCGGTCGCCGGGGCGAAGCGGGAGGTCGGTTCGTTCCAGCCACCGCGTAGGGGTATCGTTATAGAAGATCAGAAGGTGCCGGCGGAGTTGGCCGTGGTCGTCCCAGATGTGGGGGCGCAGCAGTGGGAACTGCTCTTGGATGCGCTGCAGGGCCTGATCGAGCCAGTCGGCCTCGACATGCACCGTGCGCGTGCCACCCACGCAATCCTGCAGCAAGGGGGGGATGGTCAATTCAATCGTCATCAATGACTGCTCCTGCAGGTCTTCGCCGACACACCTCCGCCGTCAGGCGGGGCAGGACATCACTCGCACGGTTTGAACCCGGGGCAGCCTGCCCGGAAGCTGCTGCCAACTCTCACCACCGTCGCGGCTGTAGAACATGTCTCCGGCGGTGGTTCCGAAATATACGCCTGTGGGCCGGCAGGAATCGACGGCCAACGCGTCCCGTAGAACACCGGCAAAGTATTGTTCGGGCAGACCGTTGCGGCTTTCCTGCCAGGAAGTTCCACCGTCGCGGCTCTTGTAGATTGCGGACCGACCCTCCGGAAAGTAACGATGCTCGTCCGACTTCAGTGGGGCAATGAACAGTAGCCCGTCGGCGGTGATGGCCATGGGGAACCCGAAATTGCCGGGCAGGCCGGATTCGATCGCCTGCCAGTGTTCGGCTCCGTCGGAGGATTTGAATACCCCCCCATGGTATTGCATGTAGAGCGTGTCGGAGTTGCGGGGGTCGAGCACCATTTTGTGGATGCA
>JAVQWE010000106.1:0-8068 GCA_033579175.1 Phycisphaerales bacterium
GCTGACGCGGAAGACCAGAAAACTGAGCATGCCGAAGAAGATCAAACCTGTCAGACCCCCGCTCCAAGCATAGGTCGGGTCAAGCCCGACACTTCGCCAGAGGCTGATGCCCAGCAGGGCGCCGAAGAGCCCCCCCATGATGGTGACGGCGTAGTTCATCAATGGCCAGGTCGCCGCGGCCGCAGCAAACCCTCCCATGAATGCTCCGGCGATGGCGGCGTCTCCCGATTGGCCCACCAGCGACCCCAGATAGGCTCCGACGAGGGCAGCGTTGAGCGTCACCAGCCACTTGAAAAGGTAGAATCCGAACAGCAGGTAGACGACACCTGCGGCCACCAGCAGCATGGCAGCCCCGGGGTTCATCGTCTGGCACCAGTGCAGCAGGTCCGTCTGTTCCGGAAGCACCCACGGCGAGCGGAGCCATCCGCCGAGCGTTTCCGGGGAATTGGTCGAACCGGCCAGGAGCAGGACAGCGGAGTTCACCTTGTTTCTGCTTATCGGGTGGCCCACTGGAGATTCTGTAATCGGGTGAGAGCCGGGGGCGATGAACGGTTGACGGCTGGCCCGGCAACGCCATGCTCTAAGGCCGGGGAGGCGCCGGAACCGCCGCCCTGAGCCGATAATATCG
This sequence comes from Phycisphaerales bacterium, assembly GCA_033579175.1. Classification (GTDB taxonomy): domain Bacteria; phylum Planctomycetota; class Phycisphaerae; order Tepidisphaerales; family Tepidisphaeraceae; genus JAVQWE01. Next base: position 629 of record JAVQWE010000106.1, read on the forward strand.
CTATGTCCGAGTCACTGGAGCAACTCCGCCGACGGATCGACGCCCTCGATGAGCAGATTGTGGCCCTTCTGAACGAGCGCGCCCGGGTGGTGGTGGAAGTCGGCAAGCTCAAGCAGCAGACCAAGGACCCGATCTACGCCCCGGATCGGGAGAAGCTCATCCTTCAGAAGCTGCGAAGCCTCAATCGGGGTCCGTTGCCCGATCGCGCGCTGGAGGCGGTGTATCGCGAGTTGATGAGCGGGAGTTTTGTGCTCGAACGCCCGCTGCGCATCGGCTATCTCGGCCCACCTGGCACCTTCAGCCATTTCGCCGCGGTGCGGAAGTTCGGCCGAAGCGTGGAACACGTGGACCTGGCCGACATTCCCTCCGTCTTCGCCGAGGTGACACGGGGACACGTGGATTACGGCATGGTGCCGGTTGAGAACAGCATCCACGGCGGGGTGATTGATACGCTGGATGCGTTTCTCGGCTCATCCGCCCGCATCTGTGCTGAGGTGCGGGTGTCCATCCATCACAATCTGCTCGGTCGGGAACCCTGGGACCAGGTGCGCAAGATCTATTCCAAACCCGAGATTTTCAGCCAGTGCCGGAACTGGCTTTCTTCCGTCGCCAAGGGACGCGAAACCGAAGCCGTCGCCAGCAGCGCGCGCGCCGCAGAGCTGGCCTCTGGCGAATCCGGCGCCGCGGCAATCGCCTCGGCCATTGCGGCCGAATTGTATGACCTGCAGATTCTGTTTGAGAACATTGAGGATAACCCCGACAACGTCACCCGGTTCTTCGTCATCGGACGCGAAGCAGCACGACGCAGCGGCGACGACATGACGGCCATCATGTTCACCACCGCCAACAAACCCGGTGCCCTGGCCGATGTTCTGGACTGCTTCAAGGCCGCGCAGATCAACCTGACCAGCCTCGAGAAGCGTCCGAGCCGGAAGGTGAACTGGGAGTATTACTTCTTCATCGACGCCGAGGGGCACGCCGAAGATCCGGACATGCAGCGCGCCATCGAAGAAGCCCGGCGACACTGCCTGCAACTGACCGTCCTGGGAAGCTACCCCCGTGCTTCCGAGGTGCTTTGACCGCCACCCGCCCGCGGGAAAGTCGGCCGACCGGGGATTCGGGTAGCCCTTCCACCCGATTTCAGCCCGCCTGCAGAATCGTCCGATAAGCCTCAAGGGTCATCGGACCGGGTGAATGGGAAAACTGCGAAACAACCTGAATCCGCGTGCGGCACGCCCGTCGGTGGGAGCGGCCGTGCGCACCGCCCTGGTTCACCTGACGATCGGACTGCTTCTGCTGGGCGGACTGGGGGCCGCCTATTGGTTCGCCCGGCTGCATGTCGAGGGAAAGCTGGCGTTCACGGTCGATCCTCCGCGGATCATCCTGTTGAATCGACCGGGCTGGATGAGCGATGCCGCAGCCGAGGAACTCATCCGTGCTCTGCGTCCAGCGACGGGAAGCTCCGCGTTCGACACGGGGGTGCTGCAAAGCCGGGCGGCGATTGCCCGCGCCAGCCCGTGGGTCAAGCGGGTGCGCAGTGTGCGTCGGGCGTTTCACCGGTCGGCAGGCGATGTCATCGAGGTCGATTGCGAATATCGGGCCCCTCTTGCGGTGGTTCACTGGCAGGATTACTTCTGGCTGGTTGACGAGGACGCCTACAAGCTGCCGGAGCAATACACGCTGGAGCAGATTCCGGCGCTGCTGATCGACCGGGATCGACGGACCCAGTTACGGATCATCGAGAATGTTGCCCATCCCCCGGTGGAGTCCGGACGCAAGTGGCCGGGCGAAGACCTGTCAGCAGGTTTGGAGCTGGCCCGGTTGCTCCACGGGCAGCGATTTGCCGACGAGATCGTGAAGATCGACGTGGCAAATTTTGCCGGTCGGGTCGATCCACGGGAAGCGCAACTGACTCTCATCACGAAATACGGCACCGAAATCCGCTGGGGGCGGCCGATCAGCGCCAAGGACGCCTTCGTTGAAGTCCCCCCGGCGCGAAAGCTCGAAGCTTTGGCGGAAATCTTTCAGAAATTCCACCGGATTGACGCCAACCAGCCGTGGCTCGACATTCGTTACGATCAGATCACCTATCCATCGGCGCATGTGGATGGCCCCCGGTGAGGGGACGAATCAGGATGCTTAACCCGTGACCCCGCAGCGAGGGCAGATCGAATCATCGGGCAGCCTCTGGCCGCTGGCGACGTGGATTGGGGGGCAGGTCTTGGCGTTCCTCACCGTGGAGCAATGGCAAGCCGGCGCCGAACCCCTTGGTAAGGGTCCGTCCGAGCTGTGGGGGGTGACCGCGGCGCAATATCTGTTGCTGTCGATCCTTTTCGTCCGGCTCTTGCGAACCTGGCATGACACGTTGCTGGTGGGGTGCTCGGCTGCCCCGTTTCTGGCTCTGGCTGCAAACCGGGTTGGATCGCTCGAGGAATTCTGCAAGGCGTTGCTGCTGCTGGGTTTATGGATCGCGGCCTTACGATTGTGGGTCGGGGAGCGACCCGGTCGCAGCTTGCGTCGGCTCGGTCCGGCCGCTGCCAGCTTAGCGCTGCTGGGAACACCGGTGTTGGCCTACCTGCAAACGGAATTCGGCGATCCATCCGCAGAACCGGGCTGGTTCCTGCGAGCCTGGCCTTTGGTTCCGGCTGCCGGTCGATCGAGCGACCAGTTCCTGCCACCGCTTGACAAGCTGGGATTGCCTCTGGTGGTTGGAGCTTTTGGGGCAGTCTGGCACTGGCTGAGTTCGCGAAGAGCAGAACGCGAGTCAGATCCTCGAAGCATGTGACAGCTTATCCACAGACATTCCACGCCTGAATTCGGAAGTTCTCAACAAATTGTGGAAAACCCCGCGGGCTGGGCTCGACGGATGGGTATTCCCGGAAAAAATTCAAGTTCTGCAATTTCTCCATTGACGAGGTGGAGAGGAGTGGTAAAACTTCCCAATCAGTCGCGGGTTGGAACCACTGAAGTGGTAGTCAATGAAGTATGCGGTTTACATCGGGGAACATCCGCTCACCATCGACGACAAGAACCGCATGCTCGTCCCTTCGGAAATCCGAAAGGCCATGGACCCTAAACGCGATGGTCAGGGCTTCTATCTCGTCATTGGCCAGAATCGGAAGCCTTGGCTGTATGCCGAGCGGTATTACGAGAGCTTGTTAGAGCGGGAGGCCAATGACCTTCGACCGGAGGCCGAGATTCGTCCGGACCCCAAAACCCTGGAAACCTGGCAGATGACGTTCGCCATGGCCAGCAGGGTTTCCTGGGACAAGCAAGGCCGAATCCTGATTCCGGAGGTCATGTTGAGGCGGACCAACACGGGTCGGGAGATCACGCTCATCGGAGTGCGAAATCACTTGGAGCTATGGAACCGGGCCGACTGGGATGCCCGCTTCAACGAGCTGCTGCCGCCGATTCAGTCACAAGTTGCGGTCTGACAGAACTTTAGGCGCGAAGGAACGGATCGGCAGCATGGGCAGTAACGCCGAATTCAAACGTTGGTTGTGAACGCGGCGACCAACGTGGGTGGTCAGGGAAGCTCAGGTCGCTGCTCCGCAGGGAAGCGGAGACGCTCCCCCCACCAGACTACTCAGAACCGGGTTCACGAGGCAGATTTTGCCGGCGTGCCAGGCATGGATGCCGGCGTGTCCAGTGAAATCAGCCTCGAACCTGGTTGCCGGGCAGACTGCAGCCTGTCCGGCGTGCTTCAGACACATGTGCTGTGGGGTTGTCCCACGGATGGGACCCTGCCGTCGGATGCAGGTGGGAACGGATTCCCGACCTCACGGTTTTTCGCGGCGCCGGAAGACGCTGCGGCGACCAGACACCGCCGTTCGTAGCGGGGGGGGAGGGAGAGCCTGTCTTCAGGCTGCCTCTCCCTCGCGGGATCGTTCCGCCAGCCAGCGAACATCTTCCAAACTTCCCTAGTATCCTCGAATCCCCCTCTGATTGCAAGTCCTTTCTGGGACAATTATCGCAATGAACCTGCCTCCGCATGGTCACGATCCGGTCTTGCTCGAGCAGGTGGTGGATGCCCTACGCCTGCAGGCTGACTCCGTGGTGGTGGACTGCACCGTCGGTCGAGCCGGGCACGCCGAGGCCATTGCGCGACGGCTCGGAACCGGCGGGCTGTTGATCGCGCTGGATGTCGACCCGGCAAACCTTGAATACGCTCGTCGTCGGCTTGAGCCGACGCCTCCCGCCAAACGGTATTTCCACGCGAATTTCGCCGAGTTGGAGCAGGTCCTCCGGGAATGCGGGGTGTCACGGGTAGACGCGCTGCTGGCGGATCTGGGACTGAGCACCTCCCAGTTTCTGGACCCTGCCTATGGCATTTCCTTTGACCAGGATGCTCCGCTGGATATGCGGCTCGATCCCCGGAACCCGCTCACGGCCGCACAAATCGTCAATCGCGCTTCGGAAAAAGAACTGGCTGACCTGATCTACCAGCTTTCCGACGAACGATTTTCCCGTCGGATTGCCAGAAAGATTGTCGAAGCCCGCAAACTCTCGCCGATTACATCCACCAGAGAGCTTGCCGCGCTGGTGCGCGCGGCCGTTCCGAAGCGCGGCGCCGGAGGCGCCGGTGAACGGATCGACCCGGCCACCCGCACTTTCATGGCCCTTCGCATGAAAGTGAACCGCGAACCGGAAAGCCTCGATCGGCTCCTTCGCACGGCCCCGCAGCATCTGCGGACTGGCGGTCGAATGGCAGTCATCAGCTTCCATTCGCTGGAGGATCGGGCGGTGAAGCAGGCATTTCGGTCGGCGGAGCAGACCGGGCTTCTGAAGGTCGTCACTGCAAAGCCCATCCGTCCCTCCGAGTCCGAGATCGCCGCGAACCCGCGGTCCCGGTCGGCCCGGCTTCGAGTTGCTGAGAAGACGTAGTTGCCGGTCGCTCCCCGCCAGTTGCCGGTGGCCGGAAACTGCCAGGAAAATTGGCAACTGGCCGACAGCTTGCACACAACCATGACGCGCGAAACCAAGATCGGCCTGCTGGTGGGACTGGCGTTCATCATCGTGATCGGCATTCTCCTGTCGGATCACCTCACCAGCGCCACCGAGCCTCCCCCGGCTCCGATGTCTCAGGCCGGACCCACCGTTCGAGCTGCCATTACCACCCCCGCTCGACATGCCGGCGGGTCTGCCGAGATCGTCCCTCCGCAGGTGCAGCCCACTCAGCCGGTTCCCACCTCCAGCGATCTGATGCCGCGCCCGCAGCCGGTTAAGATCGTTCAGGTCGAGACCCCCAGGGACCAGGCACCGCTCACCATCGCTTCGGCCCCGGACGAGCCGCAGTCCCCCCCAACCAACAACGTTCCCCAGCGGCAGACCGGTTCGCCGGTGGCGCCGGAGCCTCCGGCCCCCTTGCCTGCCCCCCGCGACGTGCCAGCGACGCCCGCACCGCCGGTGATTCGATCGTCCGATCCTGTCCTCTCCCGTCTGAACGAAGAAGCCGCGCGCCACGGCGAATCTGTGGTTCCGGTCAACAGCGCCTCAACCCTGCGCGGCGCGCCTGCCCGGCCGGAATCGACCTCGACCGCTGCAAGCCCCGGCGGCTCGGCGTCCTTCCGGTACACGCGCTATAAAGCCGAACCGGGAGATACGCTCTCACGAATCGCGACAAAAATGTACGGAACCAACACCAAGGCCCTTCGCGACGCCATCATTCAGGCCAATCCGTCGCTGCGCGAGAACCCGGACCTGGTCATCGTCGGTCGAACCTACCTCATCCCTGCTCCGGGGGTCGGCATCGTTGAAGGCGCGCCGGTCGATCCAGCTTCCGTTGCTGCACCTGCATTTCCCACAGCGCTTCCGGCCGCGCCTGCGGCGACGTACGTCGTGAAGGAGGGCGATAATCTCACCCGGATCGCCATCGAACAGTGCGGCGACGAAAGCGCCCTGCCCGCGCTGAAAGAATTGAACCGCGAGCTGCTGAACGGAAGCGACCTGATCCGTCCTGGCATGAAATTGAAGCTCCCGGCGCGTTCGGTTGCGTCGAACAACTGAAGCTTCCCCTTGCTTCGACCACGGGCGCCGTTGGCTGCCGACCGGCTGATTGCATTTGATTGGCGATGCTGAAGCTGCTGCTGACACTCCTCCTCGCGACCATCCTCGGCGTCGTGCTTCTGCAGCTTCGGCAGCAGCGGCTCCAGATCAACTACCAGATGAACCTGCTGCACCAGCAGATCAAGTCGGCTCAGGCGCGCCTGTGGAATCAGCAGCTTCAGATCGCGGCGTATACCGCCCCCAACGCCTTGGTGAATACGGTGAACATCGAGGGTCTGCGGATGGTCCCGCGGTCGCCCCGTCCGGCATCGACAGCGCCCGACCGTCCGAGCCACTGGCGTTGACCGATCCTCACCGGTGCCGCACCGCCCGAGGATTCAACCCCGCATCCCCCGACAGCCGATGTTTATCGGACCGTGCGCCCCGAGCAAGAACCTCCATTTTCGCAGCGTGCCGCGGCGGCGATTCTGCTGACTCTCTGCCTTGCCTTCGCCGCCCTGCTGGTACGGATCGTGTTCCTGCAGACCTTAGGTCGCGAGCGGACCATCCTGCAGGCCGAGCGGCAGCAGCACCAGACCGAGATCCTCCGCGCCCGTCGGGGCAGCATCTTCGATCGCAACGGTATTCTGATGGCCGGCACCATCCAGAAACAGGCTTTGTATCTCGATCCGAAGTTCATGCTCGAAGTCTTTCAGGAGGATGGAAAGAGCCTGCTCGATCTGGATCGGGAAGTGGCTCGGCTGGCCGCGATCCTCGATGTCGATCCCTTCGAGCTGGCGACTCTCATCAGCGACAAGTCCACCAGCCGGTATGTCAAGGTTGCCGACCGCGTGGACGAGGGTCTGATCGAACCGATCCGCAAGCTGAACCTTCCGGGGGTTCTGCTGGAGCCCGTGGATGTGCGCGAATACCCCATGGGGTCACTGGCGGCCCACATTCTCGGGGGGGTGCGCAGCGACAATGTCGGGCTCGAAGGAGCTGAACTGCAGTTCGAGAAGTTGCTGCGCGGCAGGCATGGCTACAAACGCTCGCTGAAGGATGCCCGACGCCGAAGCATTGCCACATCGGCCGAGGATTATGTTCCCCCGATCAACGGCACCCATGTCATTCTCACCATCGATTCAGGCATTCAGCTCATCGCCGAACAGGAACTGGCCGCCGCCTGCTCCGAGTTCCGGGCGCGCGCCGGAGAAGTGGTCGTGCTGGACCCAGCCACCGGGGAAGTGCTGGCGCTGGCCAACTGGCCGACGTTCAATCCGGCGAACCTGGAGGATACCCTCAAGACTCCCGAGCTGCGCCGAAATCGTTGTCTGACAGACCCTTACGAGCCGGGATCAACCCTCAAACCGTTCATCGTCGGACCGTTGCTGGCAGCCAATCGCGCGCACCCCACCGATGTGTTTGACGTCTCCGGTCCGTACAAATCCCCCT
>JAVQWE010000107.1:0-8047 GCA_033579175.1 Phycisphaerales bacterium
CTCATTGACGCGGGTCTGGCCGAGTCGGATTCGCTGTTCGAGTATGGCGCCGGGCGGATCGTCATCTGGACGCGCAACAACTCTCCGATCGACCCTCAGACGCTGGGGATCGACAGTTTCCGGCACCCGGCGGCGCGCAAGGTGGCGATCGCTAACCCTCTGCATGCCCCCTATGGTCGGGCGGCCGAGGCTGTGCTTAAGTCCACCGGTTTGCTGGAAACCCTCTCCGAACGCCTGGTCATCGGGGAAAACATTGCGCAGACGGCACAATTCGTCGAATCCGGTGCCGCCGACGTGGGGATCATCGCCCTTTCGCTGGCACTGTCTCCGCAGATGCGTCGCACGGGAAGGCATTGGTTGATTCCCCTGGATTTGCACCCCCCGCTGCGGCAGGCTGGTGTGATCCTCAAGCGGGCGCGGAACCGCGCCGCCGCCAAGGCGTTCGTGGACTTTCTACAGGGCTCGGAGGGACGAAACATCCTGCAGCTCTACGGTTTTTTGGTTCCGGAAAATGAATGATGGATTGGACTGCGACATGGCTTACCTTCCGGCTGGCGTGCTGCACGACGATGATCCTGCTGGTCATCGGGCTCCCGCTGGCTTATTGGCTGGCGACCACGCGCTTCCGGGCTCGGTTTGTGGTGGAGGCGGCGGTGTCGCTGCCGATTGTCCTGCCACCGACCGTCGTTGGCTTTTACATTCTGTACGCCACCGGTCCGGCCAGCCCGTTTGGCCAGGTGTATGAGCGCGCGATCGGCGGAACGTTCCCGTTTTCGTTCGCGGGCATTCTGCTGGCTTCCGTGCTGTTCAACCTGCCGTTTGCGGTTCGGCCGTTCGCATCGGCATTCGCGGCGGTGGATCGCAGGCTTCTGGAAGCCTCGTGGTGTCTGGGAGAATCCCGGTGGATGACGTTCTGGCGTGTCGTGCTGCCGGTTGCCTGGCCGGGAGTGCTCACCGGGCTGGTGCTGACCTTCGCCCACACCGTGGGAGAGTTCGGGGTGGTGCTGATGGTCGGAGGGAACATCCCCGGAGTCACGCGGACGCTCTCCATTGCGATTTACGATGACGTGCAGGCGATGAATTACGCCGCGGCACATTTCACGTCGGCCGTGCTGCTGCTGTTTTCCTTTGCCGTCTTGTGCCTGACGTTTGCGCTGCAACGTCGGATTCTGCCGTTATGAGTGGCCTCAGCGCCGATTTCGAGATGAGCTACCTCGCCGGCGCGACGGTGCGCGCGCGCTTTGAGCGTCCGTCGGAGGGAGCTTCGGTTACCGTGTTGTTCGGTCCCTCCGGTTGCGGCAAGACCACGATCCTGCGGTGTCTGGCGGGGTTGGAGCGCCCGCGAACGGGTTTCATCCGGTTTTCGGGTGAAACCTGGTTCGATGCTTCCTCGGGCAGGTTCCTCCCGCCGCAACGAAGGGGAATCGGTTTCGGATTCCAGGACATGGCGCTTTTCTGGCATCTGACGGTGGCCCGGAACATTGGATACGGGCTGCGAAAGTTGCCGATCGGGGCGCGGCAACGGCGTGTGGAAGAATTGCTTGATCTGCTGGGTTTGCGCGGCTTGCAACACCGCTATCCCCGAGAGCTTTCCGGCGGGGAACAGCAACGGGTAGCGCTGGCCCGAGCGTTGGCGCGGCGTCCGCGACTGCTTCTGCTGGATGAACCACTGTCGGCGCTGGACTCCGAAACCCGCCAGACTCTCGGCCGGGAGCTGCGTCTGCTGCTGAAGTCCCTGGGGATCCCCTGCTTTCTGGTGACGCATGATCGTTTTGAGGCCATGTCGCTGGGCGACCACGTGCTGGTCATGCGGCATGGCAGCATCCTGCAGGACGGACCGATCGATGAAGTGTTTTCCCGACCGGTCAATGCGGAAGTCGCCAGAACTGTGGGCATTGAGTCGGTCCTGCCGGCTGAAGTGGTGGACCACCGCGGCGGACTGCTGACCCTCGACGTCGGCAACGCCCGCCTGACCGCTGTCGCCCCAACCGCCAGACCGGGGATCGGAAGCCCAGTGCAAGTGTGCATCCGCGGCGAGGATGTCACCCTCCACACCGGCACGCCCGAGGGAGTCAGTGCCCGCAATTGTCTGCCCGGACGGGTAACCTCTCTCCTGCCCAACGGGCCCTTGACGCGAGTGGAGCTGGATTGCGGCTTTCGACTGATTGCACTGGTCACGCCGGAGGCTGCCGTAGCGCTTAATTTGCACGAGGGCGCCCCGATCCACGCGCAGATCAAGGCTGCTGCGGTGCACGTGATGGTGAAATGAGCCGGGAGCGGCAGTTTACCGATTGGCCGGCGCAGGCGAGAAGGGCCGGCGGGGGTTGACCGCGGCTGCGCGGCGCAACCGCTCAGAGAGCATGCCTGTTGCGGGTCAGGACCCCGGTGTCGCGTCGACGGGGGCTGATTGGCGCAGCTGCGGTTCAGCAGGCGGTTATCGGGTGAGAAATCGGGGTGACTGGATTTGAACCAGCGACCTCATGGTCCCGAACCATGCGCTCTAAACCAAGCTGAGCTACACCCCGGTTCGCGTTCTCGACATCGTTGCGGCCGACCGGCGCGCTGCGCCGCGCCGTGCGCCGCATGAGATGGATGATCTTACCCCAAGGCATGCGTGATGCAAAACGGCCGTCAGACGGGGTAGAATGCGCCGATTCTCCGGGCGTGGCGGAACGGCAGACGCTACGGACTTAAAATCCGTTGGGCCGCAAGGCCCGTGCGGGTTCGATTCCCGCCGCCCGGACTATGCCCAGAAAACTGCGTATCGGAATCCTCGGTACAGGAAACATCGCGCGGCAGTTTGCTGACGGCGTCCGCCGGAGCTATCGCTGCGAGATCGCCGCGGTAGCCTCGCGGAGCAGCGCGCCGGCCGAGGCCTTCGCCCGCAAACACGGCATTGGGCAGGCCTATGGAAGCTATGACGCCCTTCTGGCGGATCGGAAGATCGATGCGGTGTACATTTCCGGCCCGAATTCGATTCACTATGAATGGACGATTCGCTCGTTACGCGCCGGCAAGCATGTTCTGTGCGAGAAACCGTTCGCCCTTGACGCGGCGCAGGCCGAAGAAATGTTCGATGTCGCCCACGCGGCCGGTCGAGTGGCCATGGAGGCGTTCATGTACCTGTGCCACCCGCAAACCCAGGCGATTGTCGATGCCGTCCGACGAGGGACGATCGGTTCAATCAAGCTGATCCGCTCCAGTTTCTGCTACTGCACCAGCCGGATCGCCGGAAACATCCGGTTTGATCGCAGGCTCGGCGGGGGCGCGTTGATGGATGTGGGCTGTTATTGCATCTCGCTTTCGCGCCTGCTGGCCGGAGAGGAGCCCCGGGTGATTCACGCCCTGGCAGTCAAGCACGAATCGGGCGTGGATGAGCTGACCTCAGGGGTAATGCAGTTCCCCGGAGGCATCCTCGCTTCGTTTACCTGCGGGATGCTCACCCATGCCGACAACACCGCGCATCTGAGCGGCAGCGAAGGCTGGATCGAATGTGCCTGGCCTTGGAAACCTTCGGCGGACAAGAGTGGTTATGTCGTCTCGCAGAACATCCCTCCACGGCAGGATCAGAAGACCCCATCGAAACCGGCGGCGCCGGAACGTCGGGTTGTGCCCATTCCGGTCGAGGGTGACTTGTTTGGTATCGAGGCGGATGAATTTGCCGGCGCAGTGCTGGATGGCACGCCCCCACGGATTTCCCGGGAATTCACGATCGGAAACATGAAGGTGATGGACGAAATCCGTCGTCAGATCGCACTAACGTTCGACTGAGTCGCTCTGGCGACCGGAGGAACTTATGCACAAACCCACCCGACGCGATTTCCTGCGGGGTGCGGCCGTGGCGTCGGCGGCGATCATGTGCGCGTCGTGGCCCGCCCGGGGCGCCTTTCTGGAAGAGCTGACCCGAACCCCCCGGCTCACGGAAGGACCGTTCTATCCCACAAAACTTCCGCTGGACACCGATAATGACCTTCTGATCATCAACGACCAGCTCACCCCGGCCGTCGGCGAGATTACCCACCTGACGGGTCGGCTGCTGGACGCCCGGGGAAATCCGCTTCGCAATGCCGTGGTGGAAATCTGGCAGGTGGATAACAACGGGGCATACCTTCACCCGCACAGCGCCAATCATGAGAAACTCGATCGCAATTTTCAGGGGTTCGGGCGGTTTCTCACGGGTTCAAGCGGAGAATACTACTTCCGCACGATCAAACCTGTGCCATACCCCGGGCGCACGCCGCACATCCACTACAAGATCCGTTATCGCGATCGCGAATTGCTGACCACGCAATGTTATATAAGAGGCCATCCGATGAACGCCCGGGATGGCATCCTCCGCAGCATTCGCGACCCCCGCGCCCGCGAATCAGTGCTGGTGGATTTCGTGCCGATTCCCGATTCAAAGATCGGGGAGCTGGCCGCGAAATTTGACATCGTCCTGGGCTTCACGCCGCCGCAGGATTGACCGGCGATCAATCGAACAATTCCTGCCAGAAAGACTTCCGACGAGGATGATCCCGCATCCGGCGGTCCTCCCGGCTGAGCCGTTCTTCCTCCTGCTCCAGGGCGCGCGCGCGATCGAGGATTTTGTCCAGTTCCCCGCGGTCGAGCCAGATTCCGCGGCACTTGGGGCATACATCGATTTCCACCCCTTGTCGCTCAGACATCGACAACACGATATCACAATGCGGGCACTTCATCGGATGCTCTCCGTTCGTCAGATTTCAGCAGGTCGCGCCGCCGACGGTCAGCAATGATCGACGTGATCACGCCGGTGGTCAGGATGGCCATCACGAGCAGGAGCAGATACAGGTTGAAGTTCGGCCCGACGACCTGCTTGAGCCAACTGGCCGTCAGCATTTTCCCCCCTACCACCGCCAGCACCGCAGCCAGGGCCACCTTCAGGTGCCGGAACTTGTCCATCATGCCGGCCAGCGCGAAATACAGGCTCCGCAGACCCAGAATCGCAAACACGTTGCTGGTGAAGACGAGAAACGGATCGGCGGTAATGGCGAAGATCGCCGGGATCGAATCGACGGCGAACACCAGGTCTGTGAATTCCACCAGCACCAGCGCCAGGAACAGTGGCGTTGCCAGGAGGGCTCCCGGGCGCGCCGCTTCCACGACGGCATCGCGTAACGGAGACTCACCCGGAGTTGCCGCTTCGCGGGATGCCGCCGAGCCGGCCCGGACGAAGAAATGCTGCCCGTGATATCGCTCGGTGATGGGGATGAGCCTGCGAGTCAATCGGACGACGATATTGGCGTTCGGATCCTTATGATCCGTCCGCAGGAACAGCATCTTGATGGCCGTCAGGATCAGAAACGCGCCGAACAGGTAAAGAATCCAGTGGAATCGGGCGATCAGCTGCGCGCCAACGGCAATCATGATGCCGCGCATCACCAGCGCCCCCAGAATCCCCCAGAACAGCACGCGATGCTGATACATCGCCGGGACGGCGAAGAATCCGAAGATCATCGCGAAGACGAAGACATTATCGACCGAAAGGCTCTTTTCGACGATGTATCCGGTCAGGTATTTGATCGACGCCGACGCGCCGTCGTTCACGGTTCCATCCACGGCATCGCGGGACGTGCCCAGACCGAACCACTGCCGCTCATACCCGAAGTAGACAAACGTCGTGAATGCCAGACCCAGGGCGATCCAGACTGCCGACCACGTCAGGGCTTCCTTCATCCGCACGACATGGGCCTTGCGGTGAAAGACCCCAAGGTCGAGGGCGAGCATCAGCAGGATGAAGAGGATAAATCCGCACCAGATCCAGATCATGGCACTCCCGGAAGACAGCGCCGCGGTCGCATCGACGCGAGCTGCAAGCGCTGATGGCCATGATGGTCTGGCACTCTGCGTAAGACGCAGGTAATCGGCGGAGGCAGCGTCATGCTGCAACTCGTATTGACGCCGATTACGCCCGCCGGCGGCGGGAGGCTACTCCCCATCGGGAATTCGTGCTTCCGACGAGTCCCTCGCCGGAAGGACGAAGATTTGTATGCGCCGAGTCAGGACTCAGCCAGTATAAAACGGCCGGTTCTTTTGAATCGAGGCTGGAAAGCCGAAGATGGGAGTTGAACCCACAACCCCCGCTTTACGAAAGCGGTGCTCTGCCATTGAGCTACTTCGGCCTGCAAGGGGCAATAGTACCGTTCCGGCAGGGGCCAAGCAAACGATCATGAGCTTGGCGGGCGCGCCGCTGCCTGATTGGTTTCAATGCGGGCCGGCGCGGCGGATGTCAATCACGCGCATCCCCGCCGCCTGCGCTGCCTGAACACCCAGATCCGCATCCTCGAATACCAGACACCTTGCCGCCGGCACCCCCAGCCTGCGGGCCGATTCCAGGAAGATATCCGGCGCGGGTTTGCCATGGGCCACATCGTCGGCCGTCACGATCGCCTGAAAATGCTCGAGCAGGCCCACCGCCGTCAGGGTACGCGTGACGATCGCCCGTGTCCCACCGGTCGCCACTGCCATCGGCAGCTTCCCGGCATACTGCAGCACTACATCCGCCACCGGCTGGATCACCTTGACCCGATCGATCAGCTCGACATACAGCCGCTCCTTCAATTCGGCCGCCTCGGCAACCGGCACATCCCAGCCGTGCTTCTCATTCAAAAGCTGGATGATCCGGGCGGTGGGGATTCCCGCCATCTCCCAGAATAATGCCTCGGGGAATTCCGCCCCGTGATGCTTCATCGCCGCTGACCACGCCTGATAATGCAGCGGCATGGTGTCTGCCAGGGTACCGTCGCAGTCGAAGATCAACGCGCCCACATCGTCCGGGATATCAAACTTCATGGGGGCAGATGATCAATCGATTCGCTGCGATTGCAAGCAACGCTCGACCGCCGTGCTGACCATAGCGCCGTTCAGGCGCCCCCGGGCATTGCATCGGCCGGCTCGACCCCTGGCTCCCCTGCCGCGCAGTGACAACCAGAGGTCCAGAGAATACCATCCCGCGGATCATGGATGACGCCGTCGCCGCCGCCGACTCCGGCAGCAAATCATCGCAGCATCACGAACACACCAACGTGAAGGAGACGATCGAATCGATCCTGGTCGCATTCATTCTGGCATTCATCTTCCGGGCGTTTGTCGTGGAGGCTTTTGTAATCCCCACGGGTTCCATGGCACCGACGCTGCTTGGGGCGCACATGCGCTTCCGCTGCGACGACTGCGGCTATGACTTCGACACCAACTACCAGTCGCCGGAATCCGACGGCGAAGAAGTTTCCATCCCCGCCACGGCCCGGCTCAGCCGCCCCATGTATGACCCCAAGACCGGCCGAAACACCTTCGACAAGACGTTCCGCATCCACTGCCCGAACTGCATGTACCGCATTCCGCGGTTCAGCGCCCACGACCCGGGCAATGTCGCCACCAATCCTCCGGTTTTTTATGGCGATCGTATCCTCGTGATGAAATACCTCTACCTGCTGTACCCCCCGCAGCGATGGGATGTCGTGGTCTTCAAGTCCCCCGCCGACCCGGAACGGCACAACTATTCCCAGAACTACATCAAGCGCCTCATCGGGCGACCGGGTGAGTCGGTGATGATCCTCGACGGCGACATCTACGTCTCTACCAGGGGTCCCGAAAGCCGGTTGGAGGATTTTGTCGTTCAGACCAAACCCCGTTGGGCACAGGAAGCCCTCTGGCGCATCGTGCATGACAATGATTATCAGCCGCGTGGCCGGCCGCGCGTTTACACCGATGCCGCAAATCGCCCGCTCGCCACCGATCCCCCTTTTGTCCAGCCGTGGACAACCCTCCCCGGGCAGAAAGGCTGGGATCTTTCCGCCCGGCGGATCTTCCGCTTCAACAATCCCACCGGCGCCGCGACGCTGACATTCAACTCTGAAGCAAACCCGATGCCGGGAGCAGGGTTTGCCCCGGCGCTGACCGACTGGCTGGTGTACGACATCACGCTCAACCAGAGCGTCCTGAGTGGTGCTCCACCCCGTCCGGCGCCGCCGGATGTTTCAGATCTGGGAGGCTATGTCCCCGATAACAACGTCTCCGATGTAAAACT
>JAVQWE010000108.1:0-7953 GCA_033579175.1 Phycisphaerales bacterium
AGTTGCGGGGGTAGTGTCCCACCATGTCGCCGGACCGCTTGCACTGGACGATCAGCAATGAGATCCGCCGGTCCTCACCGGCTTTCGGGTCGAAATCCTGATAGCTGCGGGAAAGAATCCGGTTGGGCTTCAGAAGCACCTGAGCTTCCTGAACAATCGGGCGTTCCACTCCCGCCCAAGTACCGATTTTCCAGGGAACGGCATCAATTGCCTCGGCGGCCCGCTGATGGTAAGGGGCGAAATCCGCCTCCGTCAGATAGCGTCTCTGCTCGGCCACCATCCCGAGTAGAAGCGCGACCGTGACGGCGGGGGCAGCAAGCCGCCAAAGAAGTTTTGCTACCTTCGCACTCATTTTCTGAGGCACTCTCCTGCGGATTGGCAGGTCGATTCACCAGTTTTCCCAGCTTACTCGGGTTCTCCAGATTTACTGGCTTGCCAGAGTATATCGCTGGATCGGAACCATGGCCCAGCGCAGCACCCGGATCATTGCCAACAGGAGGAGCGCCGCCAATGGCAGCATCGACCAGCCACCATATTCATGCAGCACGTTGAAAACGATCCGGGCATTTTCCGGGGACATCTTCGTGAGGTTTCCCTGCACCCAGATGAGCGACACTGTCCGAAGGACATTACACGCCAGCGCCACCACCGGGCTGAGCAGAAGGATCAGCAATCGCACACTCTGTCGCAGCGGAAGCCCAAAGCTGAAGGCAAAACCCACCAGCAGCAGCGGAAACACCATCCGCATGCCGTTGCACGCCTCCTCGATCATGACGGCCCGTCCGTTGATGAACAGGAGGTTGCCGGAAATCTCGGTTTCGACACCCAGCACATCCAAGGCGCTTTGCGATGCCCGCGCTGTCCAGTTCTGAAGCGGCACGGCCATGTTCTGCCGGATCTGTCCGGGAATGGGGACGACGAACGCCAGTACCATCACCGCGGGAAAGAAGCGAAACAACACATTCTTCCCCAGGACGCTGATCAGGCAGCCGATCAGGACGAGCACTGCGCCGAAGTGATAGAAGCTCGTCGTCTGCTTGTTAAAGCCATACCATCCGAAAAACCAGCCAAGGGCGACCATCATGGGCCCGAGAATCATCCCGCTGGGGCGGCAATGCCGCAGTCGCATCCACCGTACCCACACGAGCCAGATTGCGGCCAGGGGAACGAGGAACAGATGCATGTACTCTTCATCCCGGCTGGCGTAATCGATGAAGATCTCCCGCCAGGCATCGCGGCAGACAAAGATTCCCGCCGCCCCCAGCAATACGGCCAGCGCCAGATGCCAGCCGGTGATGCGATCGAAAATGAGCGCTCTCCAGGACATATCATTCAGTCAAAGCCCGCGTTGCGACGCAGGCACACAGGTGGATCAGGCCTGGCTGGGACCGATCGCGGCTTACGCGGTTACGAAACGGTCAATCACGTTCTGCTTCTGGCGGACCACGGCGCCGTCACACACGACGCTTCGAACCACGGAGGCACCGGCCTCTACCATGGCTCCTCGCAACACCACGGCATCATGAAGATACGCGCCGGGCGCCACCGTGGCACCGGCCTCAACGATCGCGAAGTTTGGCTGCCAGTCTTCCTCCAGCGGATCGGCCCGCATTGCCCGGCCGGATTTTCTGCGGTGGTGCGCATGCAACGCACCGATGTAGTCCGCCAGCGTGCGGACGGGCAGCCCGGTCGGCCAGCGCGAGTGCTTTACCTTCACTTCGTACCGCTTGGCGATCTCGCTCAGCCCCTGCTCCTTCATGTCGCAGAACCCGATCGGGGGAATCAGGCTCAGCGTTGCCACCCGCACAAGCATCACCCCGCTGGGCGTACCATCGCGGTGACTGATCAGGCTGACATCGCCGCGTTTGCGATCCAGGGTCGAGGCGATGGCATGCAACGAATCCAGCAGCACCTGACTGGCGCTGGCGACAAGAATCCAGTCATCCTCATGATAACTCTGCGCCAGATCACGCAGAACCCCGCCAGTGCCGCGATACTCCGAGGCGTCGCGCTCGACGGTATAACTGCCGGCATACCGTGCGGCGCCGCTGACGGGCTCGAAGGACTGGGTGTTCACCAGCACGCGCACGGGGAGCTTTTCCAGGCCGGCGTATCGAGCCAGTTCGGCCGCCTGACCCAGCCAGTGATTCAGCAGTGTGGTATCCTGTTCCAGGGGCAGATCGAGCACCGACCGCCGGACGGCTGCCTGCAGCGGAGTCTGTCGCACATTGCCGCCGAGCAGGATCACCGCGCGCAGACGCTTCAAGGAATTGCCGGAAGCATGCCCGTCGAGCCGACCTGCCGTCAGCGGTTCGCCAGATCGCAGCAGTTCGGGGGCCGAGGGCTGTTCCCCGCCCGAGGCCGTCGGAACCTCCCGGGGCGCCGCGCGCCGAACCTGCCGACGGCTGCTGGTTCGAGGGGGAATCCCGGCGATCCTGCGCCAGGCGGAGATCAGCATCAGCCGGCAGGCGAAAGGCAACCCCTGAATAATGTACCGTTTGAACAGCCGGCGCGGTTCCTGCCAGAGCCGATGAATCCACTCCAGCCCGGCTTTCTGCATCCAGAGGGGGGCACGACGGACATCGCCACAGACAAAGCTGAAGCTGATTCCGACCCCCAGCCACCAGGCGGCAGGAAGACAGTTGCGGATGCGGCAGATCAGGCGCTCCTGTTTGGGCGAGCCCAGCGCGACATACACGATGTCGGGCTGCGCTGTGGCTAGGTCGTTAATGATCGCAGCGACTTCGCGCTCGTTGTGCTCAAAGCCCATCGGAGGGCAATAGGTGCCGACGACGCGAAGGTTCTGATACCGCTCACACAGCACCTTGGCGGCCGCCTCGGCCGTGCCGGGGGCGCCTCCCAGAAGGTAGATCGATCGACCGCGTCGAGCGGCGGCTTCCGAAAGCGACCAGATCAGATCACTGCCGGCCACGCGCGCCGGAAGCGGCGTGCCTTGGATTCGCGCGGCCCACACCAAGGGCATTCCGTCGGCCACGATCAGATCGGCCTCAGACACCAGCGCGGCAAACGAGAGATCTTTCACGCACCGGTACAGATGGTCGAGGTTCGGGGTGACCAGCATTCCCCCCCGATTGGAATCCAGCTCGCTCAGGATGTACTCGACCACTTGCGATTGCGTGACCGCATGCAGTTCCACCCCTGCCAGATCGATCGTCGGCAAGGCAGGGGGAGGTGCCAGTAAGGCATCGCCGGCGCTGGGGGGACGTAGCGCACCCGGCTCGGACCGTACCGCCGGGGAAGGTTCGAGGTTGCGATCAATCACAGCATCGACCGAATACGTTGGCATACGTCTTACGCCTTGGGTGCAATCCAGCAGGTGGACACAACTTCACCGGTGAGCTGCGGGTGGCCAGACATCACCCTCCCCAGCTGGTGAACGGGCTGCCTTGTGATCGAAGTCATCCCCGAACCCCTGCCCCGCCGAAGCGGGAGTGCTTCGCGTCGGGCTGCAGCACGATCGCGGGACCGGCCGGTCCAAAACATTACTATCCCCGGCCTGTTGCTCAAATGCAACACGGAAAGCGGGGTCGTCCGAGTAACATCGGTCTGAGGAAGCGGGGGCAAAACAAGAATTCCGAGGATCAGCCGCGCACGGGCTGTGGATTCCAAACTCTTGCCTGGGCTGCATTTAGGGCGAGTGTGGCGCGGCGCTTGCCTCGGAGCAGGCAGTCGCGCTGATAGCGGCGCAAAAATTGCCGAAATTGGGGCTCTCCATATCGTTCCTTTCCCGACAGCGCCGCACCGACATATCCCCATACCATGGCCAGCGAACCCAGCAGAACCGGGGGCTGAAATAACCTAAATATCGCGCTGGCAAGGAGATACGTGAAGCTGGAACCCATGTACCATTGTCCCACCCCATGCCGCACCCGACCCGTCCACCAGTTCTTGTGGCTCGTGCCCATCGGGCGCAGATGGAGAAAGCGAAGTTCGGGATCATCCCAGCTCACTGCGATCCAACCCAGCATCCGGCAGCGGTGACAGTCGATGCCGTCCCACATCAACTCCCGGACAAATCCCCCGATTTGCTGAAAACATGCGGTGCGGTAAAATTTGATCATTCCCACCGAGTTCTCGTCCCCGCAAACTTCTGCAATCAGCCGGCCTTTGTACTCCATGTAGGGCTTGCCGCTGGCGGTGCCGATGCGTGGCTCGGCCTCCATCCGGTGCATCAGGCCTTCGAAGTAGCCCGGGGGGATTTCCAGATCAAGGTCAAATTTGCAGATGTAGTCATATTCCGAGGGTTGGATCGTTTCGTAACCGCAATAGAACGCGTCGATCACCCCACCGCCGAGCTTGCGATCGCCACGGTCCGGACGGGTAATCACCGTGATCCAAGGTACTCTGGCGGCGTATTCGGCGAGGATACCAGGGGTTTCGTCCCGACTGCCATCGTCCACAATCACCCACCGAGCCGGACGGATCGTCTGCCTCAGGACCGATTCAATCGTCCGGCGCGCGTATTTCGCCTCGTCCCGGCAGGGAGTGATCAGGCAATACCTTCGCGGCGGGGCGGGGGCGGAAGCCTGCGGCGGGGTGTTCTCCATCTCCAGCAAACTTGTCATGGATCTTGCCAACGCGATCAGTTGAACCGCCTCACCCGCTCCGTTCAAGCGCCCCGGGCGGTTACATCAGGCCACTTCATGGCCGGAGGGCATCGCCGCCCGGTCTGCCGAGGTTATCGGCACGTCGGCCGATCCGGTTGAGATTGTCTCCCGCAGAAGCCGCTCAAGCCGCGAGACGTTCTCCCCAAGCGAGAATTCCTCCATCACCCGCTGGCGCCCGGACTGTCCAAGACGGCGGCGCAATTCCGGATCACGTGCGAGCCGTTCAATCGCCTCCGCGACGCTTTGCGGCTCCAAGCCGTTCACGAGCAGGCCGTTGTGCTCGTGCTTCACCAGTTCGCGAATCGCGGGAAGGTCGCCGCTGATCACGGGCAGTCCGCAAGCCATGGCTTCCATGAGAACCACCGGAATTCCGTCGCGGTCGCCGGAGGAATCCTGCCGGCACGGGAGGGCAAACGCGTCGGCCTCCCGAAGCAGCGCCGGGACCTGTTCGTTCTCCACGGAACCGAGGAACTTCACAGAGGGAAAGATGCGCTCCTCTCGAGCAATCGATTCCAGTTGGCGGCGCTGCGGACCGTCGCCGGCGATCGTCAGGGTGAACGAGAGACCCGATCCCGCAAGCCGCCCCAGCGCCCGCAGCAGGGTGTCCAAGCCCTTTTTTTCAATCAGACGGCAGACGCTGACGATCCGCAACGGGGTCCCGGCAGGGGACGGCGCGGCAGACGGCTGCGCGAACCAGCCTTCCACGTCCACCCCGCAGCGAACGATATGGCAGCGCGGAGCGCAGGCAGGCTCGATTCCCACATAAAAGTCGCGGTGCCACTCGCTGATGCAGTTCACGAAGGCCGCGCGTTGCAACTTGCGCCTCAACAGCGCCCGCCGCTGAAACAGGTCATTGGCGTGCCCCGTGAAGCTGAAGGATACGCCAAGCTGCCGCGCGGCATACATGCCGATGGTTGTCGGAGCATGTGCAAAATGGCAATGAATGTGCCTCACCCCCGCCGAACGCAAGACGGGGGCCAGCGCCGTCGCCGCGATCGATTGCCCGGGCAGCTTCCATCGGGTCGCCGCGTCGCAGGGCTCTGCCGGGTTGAAGATGTCGCGCAGAACCATCCAGCTCGATGCCATCCGTCGTATCGGATGCCGCAACGACTCAGCTGCCGAACGGCCCAGCAGGGTGGGGATCGAGTCATAAACCACGATCCGCCCGAATTCGATGTCGCTCAAGCCGGGAATCGACTCCTGCGGCTCATGCAGCGAGACACACACAACCCGCCACCCGCGCCGACGCAGCTCGCGAATCTCCCGATAGACGAAGGTTTCGCTCCGCGCCGGCAGGACCGCGGAAATGTACGCAAGGCAGCTCATGATCGATGGGTGTGCGGGGGATCTCGCGCGGCGCTGGTCAACCCGAAATCGGCAAACGCCCGCCGGCAAACTGCTTGTACTCGATCAGCCTCGTCCGTCGACCGCGGGCACGATTCCACCAGTACTGCAATTGGCCCAATGCCTGCGGAATTTTTCCCAGGGTGACAAAGCAGGCATACCAGACGTCACGGCGGTGTCGATACAGCCGGAACCACAGCCACGGCCACAGAAGCCACATCGGCGGAAGTGCCCAGATGAAGTTGCTGATGACCTCTTTGCGCCGGAAGTGCTCGGGTGCGCGACCGTGCCGCGAATAGTTCTCGGCGTAGGCATGACCGGCGCGGATGTTGCGTTTCCACCATTGCCGGAAGCGGGTCATGTCGGCGTCGTGGAGGGTCATGTCCCGGTCGATCCTGTGGATTTCCCAACCGAGCTGACGCAAGCGGAAGCACAGTTCCGGCTCTTCTCCGGCGATCATTTCAGGGTTGTAGCCTCCGGCCTCTTGAAAGGCAGCAACACGAACCATGGCGTCGCCACCACAGGCTTTTACACAACCTGTGGGGGTATCCCATTCCATGTCACACAAATGATTGTAGATAGACGCCTCAGGATGCTTCTCCCGGCGCCTCCCGCAAACCACCGCCACCCGGGGGTGTGACCGCAGGAAGCGTTCGGCTTCCGAGAGCCAGCCGGGCATGAACTGACAATCCCCGTCCACAAACTGCACGAATTCCACGTCCGGGTGAAGCTCCAGCAGGCGCTGGAAGCCGGCGTTGCGCGAGCGGGCGGCGGTGAACGGCATCGACAGATCGAGCTGAACCACCTCGGCACCCAACGAACGCGCGATCACAAGGCTGTCGTCCGTCGAACCGGAATCAACGTACACAATCGGCCAACCTCCCCCACTTGCCGAGCGGAGGCACGCCTCAAGCCGTTTCCCTTCATTGCGGCCGATGGCGACGATGCCGATCCGTGCGTGGCTCATGGGTGATTTTCTAAAGGACGGGTCTCGACCGGCATAAAACGCCCGGTTACTGCGCGCCGGTGCCATTCCAACGGAAGAAACGGTTCGACGCCAAGTCAACTGGCCCGGCCGACGGTGCGGCTGGCTTCTGCGCTAAGTCCTTCGCCAGACGAGACTTACGAATCGACACGGCACACCTCATGCCACCTCCGCTTGCGAGGGTGGCTCGACGATTCGCGGCATCGGGGGGCTCAGCTCGTGCGAAAGGGGCCTCGCTTCGTCCTGCCGAAGGGTTTTCACAACCTTCGCCGGCACACCGACGACCACCGAGTACGGCGGGACATCCTTCAAGACTACCGCGTTGGCGCCGATCACGCTGTCATGCCCGATGCGGATGCCCCCGGCAATCACCGCGCCGGCGCCGATATCCACCCTGTCCTCAATGATCGGCTTTAACAGTGGCGAATCACCCCGGCGCGCCACCCCCATGGTGGTGTTCTGGCGAATATGCACGTCATTGCCGATTTCCCGGGCACCCAGAACCATTCCGCCAAAGTGCCAGATTCGCACGCGCCGACCTACCTTCACCGTGTAGGAAAGACTGATCCCGCACGTCCACTGCACCCATTTGTGCATCATGCGGTAAAGGAGGGTGAACGGCGGGCGAAGCGGTTTCGGAAGGCTCATTCGCCAGTTCCCGAACCGATGCTGAAACAATGCCCAGAACCCCTGGCTGAACGGATCATTGTCATGGGTACGCAGGTCCTCCCGGACCAACGCCCAGAAGGAAAGCTCCGGGGGGTTCTGATTGGTTGTGCCCAGCACCAGCGGCTTGGAGGGGCTTTCCATCGATTCTCGCACCTCCCGGGTCTCGGGGGACGCTGATGGCGCGGGATTGGAAACGTCGCCGGCGCCGCGCCAGCGCCGCGGAAGAAAATTGTATCGTACAAAGTCACGCCACAACCGCGGGGGATCGGGATTGGGCCGGCGCAACAACCATCGCTTGAACACACACAGGCTGTAGGCACTGATCCA
>JAVQWE010000109.1:0-7905 GCA_033579175.1 Phycisphaerales bacterium
GGATCTGCCGGAGCCGATGCGCGGCATGGCTCCAGCGGAGCGGCATCGCTACGTTCAGGAACAGCTCTCTCGGCGGAACGAGATCGCACAGCGGATTCAGGCACTGAGCGAGGAACGTGCCCGATTTCTGGCGGAGGCACAGAAGCAGTCCCCGCCTGAGGAAAACACCGAAACCCTCGATTCTGCCGCAGTGAGGACCGTGCGTCAGCAGTTACAGGCCCGGGGGTTTCAGATGGAATAAGGGGGATCGGGCGGCGTCGGAGAGGCGCGGCCTGGTGGACGGGCGCGGGATTGTCAGAAGAGCTTGATTCGAGGCAGGTCGCTGCTTCCCATGAGGAAGCGGTCCACGCCGTGCGCGGCGCAGCGACCTTCACTGATGGCCCAGACGATGAGGGATTGTCCTCTGCGGCAGTCGCCTGCGGCAAAGACACCCGGGACGCTGCTCTGGTAGAACTCATCGACCAGCACATTTCCACGGGCATCAAGTTGCAGGCCCAGTTGGCTGATGGGGCCGGATTTTTCAGGCCCGAGGAAGCCCATGGCCAGCAGGCACAAGTCGCAGTCCAGCTCGAATTCGCTGCCGGGGATTTCGCGCATCCGGGGTCTGCCGTCGGGGTCGCGGCTCCAATCCAGCCGTGTGCCCAGCAGCTTTTCGACATGGCCGTTGCTTCCGGCGAACCCCCGGGTGTTGATGGCGAAATCACGGATGTCACCGCCCGCCAGCGCCGCCGCCTCTTCGTGGGCCGAAGAAGTGCGGAAGATCATGGGCCAGTAAGGCCAGGGTGCCACATCACCCCGGATCACCGCCTGCTCGGTGCGGGCGTCGGCCGGACGGGGCAGAAGCTCAAACTGCCGCACGCTGGCGGCGCCCTGACGGATGGCGGTTCCGAGACAGTCGGCCCCGGTGTCGCCCCCACCGAGGATGATCACATGCTTCCCGCGGGCATCGATGGGATCCGCCACCGCTTCTCCCAAGGCGGTCCGGTTGGCCTGGGGCAGGTAATCCATCGCAAAATGAATGCCCGCCAGCTCTCTTCCGGGGACCTTCAGGTCGCGCGCCTCGGTGGCTCCGATCGTCAGCACGATGGCATCAAATTCGCGTCGAAGGTCATCGATGGCCACGTTCCTTCCCACGTTGGCGTTGACGACGAACGTGATGCCTTCGGCCTTCATGAGGGCAATCCGTCGATCGACGATGTGTTTTTCGAGCTTGAAATTGGGGATTCCGTAGGTCAGCAGGCCTCCCACGCGATCGGCGCGCTCAAAAACGGTGACGAGGTGTCCGGCGGTGTTAAGCTGGGCAGCCGCGGCGAGCCCGGCCGGACCGGAACCGATCACCGCCACTTTCCGGCCTGTGCGTTGAGCCGGCGGCCGGGGGGTGACCCACCCTTCGGAAAAGGCGTGTTCGATGATGTTCTGTTCGATGTTCTTGATGGTGACCGGTTTGTCATTGATGTTCAGGACGCAGGCTTCCTCGCAGGGCGCCGGACACACCCGACCGGTGAACTCCGGAAAGTTGTTGGTTTTCGCCAGTTGCAGCCAGGCTTCGCGCCAGCGACCCCGGTACACCAGATCGTTCCACTCGGGGATGATGTTTCCCAACGGACAGCCGTTGTTGCAGTAGGGGATTCCGCAATCCATGCATCGGGCGGCCTGCTGGCGGAGTTTGTCGGGGCTGAAATCGAGGTAGATTTCGTTCCAGTCGAGGACGCGCAGGCTGACCGGCCGGCGGGTCGGGGTTTCGCGGCTATATTCCTTGAATCCGGTTGGTTTGCCCATCGAAGAGCCTCGTGATCAGTCTTTCAGTTTCTGCAATCCTCGGAACGGTCTCCGCGCAGATGGATCAATCTTGGTTCTGTCCTCGATTGCTCAAGCCACCCGAACCAGGCCCAGGACGACCGCCAGGCCGGAGCATGTCTTCCCGAACCCGCATTGTCGGCGGGCACCAACGAGCGCCTCGCTGCCTGCGGTGGAGAGCCGCCCCACTGCGGAAGCCACGTCATCGCAACACCGCCAATCTCTCGGCCGCCGGTTCCATGGTTGGCGTCGCAGACTTCCGCGCCTCCAGCACCCTGCGGTAGTCGGTCGGCATGACCTTGACAAACCTGGCGAGGGAGGATCGCCAGCGATCGAGTATTTCGCCGGCGCGCCGGCTGCCGGTGAAGCGGAAGTGATTCTCGATGAGTTTTTTCAGCTCCGCCGCGTCTTCCTCGTCGCAGCTTTCCAGAGAGACCATCTCACCATTGCACAGCTTGGGGAACGAGCCGGAATCATCAAAGACATAGGCGATTCCACCGCTCATGCCGGCGGCGAAGTTTCTCCCGGTCTGCCCGAGCACGACGACGCGCCCCCCGGTCATGTATTCGCAGCCGTGGTCGCCCACGCCTTCCACCACAGCGATTGCGCCGCTGTTGCGCACGCAGAAGCGCTCGCCCACGACCCCTCGAAGGTACAGCTCACCACCGGTGGCGCCATACGCAATGACGTTGCCGGCGATGATGTTTTCTTCGGGGCGGAAATCGCTCCTTCGGGGCGGGTAAATGATGATCCGCCCGCCGGAGCAGCCCTTACCCACGTAGTCGTTGGCGTCACCTTCCAGTTCCAGCGTGACACCTCGTGCCAGAAATGCACCGAAACTCTGCCCGGCCGAGCCGTTGAACTTGAAGTGGATGGTGTCCGGGGGCAGCCCGCGGTCGCCATACTTGCGGGCGATCCGTCCGCTGAGGGTGGCCCCCACGCAACGGTGGATGTTGCGGATGTCCATCTCCGCCGAGACGCAGGTGCCGTGGGCAATCGCCGGTTCAGCCAGCTTCAGCAGACGGGTATGGTCGAGCGATCTTTCCAGACCGTGATCCTGCCGGGTCGTACAACGCGGTGCGTCGCCCGGTCGCAGCTTTGGCTGATAGAGGATGGGGGAGAGATCGACATGCCGGGCCTTCCAGTGGTCGGAGACATCCGCCAACGTGAGCCGGTCCACCCGACCGACCATTTCATCGACGGTCCGGAATCCGAGCTGCGCCATGATTTCGCGCAATTCCTCAGCCACGAAGAACATGAAATTGATGATGTGCTCGGGCTTGCCGGCAAATTTCTTTCGAAGCTCCGGATCCTGCGTGGCAATGCCCACCGGGCAGGTGTTGAGGTGGCAGACGCGCATCATCACGCATCCAGCGGCGATGAGCGGAGCGGTGCTGAAGCCGATTTCCTCGGCGCCCAGAAGAATGGCGATGGCCACGTCCCGACCGGTCTTGATCTGCCCGTCGGTCTGAAGTCGCACGCGGCTGCGCAGCCCGTTGAGCACCAGCACCTGCTGGGTTTCGGCCAGCCCCAGTTCCCACGGCAGCCCCGCATGTTTGATGGAGGTCAGCGGTGAGGCTCCGGTTCCGCCGGAATCCCCGCTGATCAGAATGTGATCTGCCTTGGCTTTGGCCACGCCGGCCGCCACGGTGCCCACGCCGACTTCACTGACCAGCTTGACGCTGATTCTGGCATCGGGGTTGACGCTTTTGAGGTCGTGAATGAGTTGAGCCAGATCCTCAATCGAATAAATGTCGTGGTGCGGCGGAGGGGAGATCAGCCCGACCCCGGGGGTGCTGTACCGCAGTTTTCCGATGTAGGCATCGACCTTATGTCCGGGAAGCTGCCCGCCTTCCCCCGGTTTGGCGCCTTGGGCCATTTTGATCTGAATTTCATCGGCATTGACCAGGTATTCGGCGGTCACGCCGAAGCGGGCCGAGGCCACCTGTTTGATGGCGCTGCGCCGCAGGTCCCCGTTGGCATCGGGCTGATAACGTCGGGGGTCTTCTCCGCCTTCGCCGGTGTTGGATTTTCCCCCCAGTCGGTTCATGGCGATCGCGAGGGTTTCGTGGGTTTCGGGGCTGATGGACCCCAGCGACATGGCCCCGGTGGCGAAGCGCTTGACGATTTCCGACGCCGGTTCGACTTCACGAAGGTCGATCGGCGCGGTGCCGTCGGTGCGGAACTCCAGCAGCCCGCGCAGCGTGCACCGCTGTCGGGCCTGTTCATCCAGCAGCCGCGAGTATTCTTTGAAGACCTTGTATCCCGGCCCGTCGCGGAACGCTGTAGCAGAAGACACAGGAGCCGACGCGGGTGCTTTTGATGCCTGGCGGTTGCCCTCCGTCGGATCGACCGGAGCTTGCCCGTCGGGGCGCGAGCCGCCGGCCGGATTGTCGCCGGCGGGGAGGGGTTGCGGAGCGGGCTGAATCCGCACCGCGTGCTGCAATCTGGCGATCACGTCGGGGTTGTACATGTGATACTCCCCGTCGCGCCGCCACTGATACTGCCCGCCCGTCTCCAGGACCTCCACGTTGACGTCGATCGGCGGGAACGCCCGCCGGTGACGGATCAGGGACTCGCGGGCGATCAGATCCAGTCCGATCCCGTTGATGCGACTGGCGGTATTGGTGAAATAGCGGTCGATCACCCCCTTGCCGATGCCAATGGCCTCGAAAATCTGAGCACCCCGGTAGCTTTGCACCGTGCTGATGCCCATCTTGCTGGCAACTTTCAGAATCGCCTTGTTCACTGCCTTGATGTAGTTCTTTCTGGCCGTCTCGACCGTAAGCCCTTCGGGCAACATGCCGCTGGAGTGCAGGTCGTCGATGGTGTCGAACGCCAGATAGGGATTGACCGCACCAGCGCCGTAGCCGATGAGGCAGCAGAAGTGATGGGGTTCGCGTGCTTCGCCGGTTTCGATCACCAGCCCGCACATGGTGCGTGTGCCTTGCCGGATCAGGTGATGATGCACCCCTGCGGTGGCAAGCAACGCCGGGATGGGGGCGGCGTCGGCAGAGACGCCCCGGTCGGACAGGATCAGAATCGTCGCGCCATCTGCCACTGCCTCGGCCGCCTGCTCGAGCAGCCGTTCCAACGCTGCTTCCAGCCCGGATTCACCCTCCTCCACGGGAAAGAGCATGGGAAGCGTCACCGACCGCAGCTCCCCCACATTGATCCGCCGAAGCTTTTCCAGATCCGTATTGCTCAGGATCGGTGATTTCAGTTTCACCAGGTGGCAATGATCGGGGGTCTCCTCCAACAGGTTCTGCTCCCGGCCGAGGTAGGTGTACAGGGACGTGACCAGCTCTTCACGGATCGCATCCAAGGGAGGGTTGGTCACCTGAGCGAAAAGCTGCTTGAAATAGTTATAAAGCAACTGCGGCTTTTCGCTCAGACACGCCAGCGGAGTATCGGTACCCATCGAGCCTACCGCTTCCTGCCCCGTCACCGCCATCGGGCTGATCAGCAGCTTCACGTCTTCCTGCGTGTAGCCGAACGCGTGTTGCTGCTGCAGAAGGGGCCGGGAGACCGGCTCAGCCGCAGGTGAGGCTCCGGCAGCGCCGGCATCCACCCGATCGTGCCGTCGCTTGCTCGCATCGCTCCGTCGGGAGTCTCCACGTTTCGGGGGAGTCGGCAGAGAATCCAGCTCAACCAGGTTTTCCACCAGCCACTTGCGCCACGGCCGCTTGTTCACCAGTTCGTTTTTGATCTCCTGATCATCGACGATCCTTCCTTCTCTGGTATCAATGAGGAAGATTTTGCCGGGTTGCAGCCGCCATTTTCGCAGCACGTCCTCAGGCTTGACCGGGATGACCCCCACCTCGCTGGCCATGATCACCAGATCATCTTTTGTCACGTAGAAGCGGCTGGGGCGCAATCCGTTGCGGTCCAGCACGGCCCCGATCAATTCTCCGTTCGTAAATGCGATGCTGGCCGGGCCGTCCCAAGGCTCCATCAGGCAGGCGTGATACTCGTAGAATGCACGACGCTCAGGGTCCATCAGCGGATTGTTCTGCCATGCCTCGGGAATGACCATCAGCACCGCGTGCGGCAGGCTCCGGCCGTTGACGGCGAGGAACTGGATCATGTTGTCCAGCGTGGCGGAGTCGGAGGTGTGCTCTCCGAGCAAAGGATACATCTTGTCCAGTTCATCACCGAACACCTCGCTCCGGAGGCTGCCGTAGCGGGCACGCATCCAGTTGCGGTTGCCCCGCAACGTGTTGATCTCACCGTTGTGCGCCAGATATCGAAACGGCTGCGCCAGTCGCCAGCTTGGAAATGTGTTGGTGCTGAATCGCGAGTGCACCAGTGCAAAATGAGATTGAAAGTCCGGGTCGGAAAGATCGGGGTAGTACCTTCGAAGTTGCTCGGCGGTGAGCATGCCCTTGTACACGATCCGGTTCGTGCTCATCACCGGGATGTAAAACACGTCCTTGTTGTCCTGATGGACGTTGCCGTACTCAATCTGGTTCTCGGTACGTTGGCGGACCAGATATAACCGGCGGTTGAAGTCAGCACGGTTGTAAAAGGTTTCGGTGGGCGCCAGGAAGCACTGGCGGATGCGCGGTTCGAGCGTGCGCGGAGTCGGGCCCACATGGATTTCGTTCGTCGGAACATCCCGCCACCCGAGCACTTTCATGCCATAGCTGCTTGCGGTCTGCTCGAGGATGCGCTGCCCTTCTTCCCGGGCAACCAGGTCCTTCGGGAGCATGCACATGGCAACGGCATATTCCCCCGGGCGAGGGAGTTTAAAGCCCCACTTGCTGGCCTCTTTGCGGAAGAACTTGTCAGGCATCGACACCATGATGCCCGCGCCATCCCCGGAATCCGGCTCGCATCCGCAGGCGCCTCGATGATTCATGTTCTCCAGCATCTGCAGGGCATCACTGACGATGCGATGGCTGGCCTTACCCCGGATGTGGCAGATGAAGCCCACCCCGCAGGAGTCGCGCTCAAATTGCGGCAGATACAGCCCTTGCGGTGGAGGCAGACCTTGGACATGTCGAGCATCAAGCGCGTCCATAACGACAACTTTCCTTGGGTCCATGCGCACCCAGATTGTCTTAAGTGATTGCTATGCAGGCACTTAGACGCTGCGGGGGTGAGCTGCGTCGGAGATGACCGGCGGCGGGGTGGCCAGCGCCGGCAAGCCTGCTGCGCAGATGGGCAGAATCGGCGCGTAGTTCCTACGCCTGCCTAAAATATAGGCAGCCTGCCTCCCCATCAAGCGCGGACGAGAGTGTAGCAAACAATCCCCGTGCCGTCACGCAAAAAAGCGTCGCACGCACAGGGTGCGACGAAACCGCATCCGTCAAAGCGCGTCGGCGGGTGACACCGACCGTGCTTTGGACGAAGTGCCTGAACTGCCGCCGCGCTGCCCGCCTCCGGAGCGCTTCTGCGGACCGATTCGTCCCCGTCCGCGAAACGGGACCGGTCTGACCCGCAATCTGGAGCAGGCCGATTGCCGACACCCGGGCACGACGGCTCGGCCCTGCCCGGGCTGCCTGGAAGGCGGCGCATTCTGGACGTGGCGCAGGTTCAGGATTCGATTGCAGAATCGACGACAGCAAAGCGATAATCCTGTGGCGCATGGCCAAGCGTGGGACGCGATCCGAAAAACTGCCGGACGCTCGAACGAAGCAGACCCCGTCCAATGGTGGGAAGTCCGCCTCCGTCGCGCCGGTGCAGGAACCGCCCGTTCCCGAAGCAGCACGCGAGGTGTCGGATCAGCCCACACAGGCAGGGTCGGCGGCGGTGCCGACACCGGCTGTCGAGGATTCTGCGGCGGCGTTCCCCGTGGGCGAGTTGGTATCCCCCGCCGAGCCAAGGGGACCGGCCTCAGCGGCAATACCCGAAGGCAGACCGGTTGCTCCTGTACCCATCGGACCGGTCGAGCAGTCGGAGACCACCGGCGAGCCGATTCCCTCGGACCAGACCTCGCTCGCCGTCGAAGCAGACACGGTTCCAGCCAGTATGGGACGGGAGATTTCCGAAGCCGATCTTTCCGTTCCCACGCCCAGCGAACCGGTACATGCACCGGTTCCACCCCTGCTGTTTGAAATCGCCTGGGAAGTCTGCTGGCAACTGGGGGGTATTTACACGGTGCTC
>JAVQWE010000110.1:0-7890 GCA_033579175.1 Phycisphaerales bacterium
GTGCGCGGCGATGGGGCGGTTTCACGCGATGCCGCGGCCGGGGAGGGGGGTTGCATTGAGGCAAGGCGTTGTTCCAGCGCCTGCAGGCGCGATTCAATGACCTCCAGCCGCCGTGCCAGTTCTTCGTTTGACATGCTGCCCCGCATCCTTCCTCGGCGTGTCGGACCGGCATTCTTGACTTCGGCGGCTCGGCCAGCAACTGCCGCTGCCGGCGCGCGTAGGCCGGAACTTCTGGCTCCCGCACGTTTTCAGAACCTTCAGATTTTCCAGAAGATTCGGTGTCGCCAGGCCGCGTCAAGCACGAGCCACCAGAACAGACCGAAGGCGATAGTGAAGACCCATCCGCCTTCCCACTGGCCCAATGCCTGTTGCAGGCCCGAAAGGATGGAATGAATGAGGGGGACCAGCGTCGGTTGCGAAGCCGGGGCGATGGGGTCGGCATGCATCCGGTAATACAGGATCACCAGCGGCCCGACGATGATCAGCCAGAGCCCGTATGCCGCGGCGCCGATCTGCCGATGCGCTGCGCGCACCAGCAGCCAACCTGCCCAGGCACAGATCAACGTAAGAAATACCAGCGTGCCGTACCGCACCAGGGCCAGGGAAATCTCGCGGCTCTGATCGATTCGCGGCGTATTCAGCAGCAGCACCTTCGCTAGGACCGTGACAAAATACGCCGCCAGCGCGTTGCTGCCGAAGACAACCAGTGGATATCCCCAGGCGCGCACACCGTGAACATCTACGATGACGTAGATCACCGAGAGCAGAATCGCGCCCACGCCGGCACACCACAGCAGATAGCAAGGGGTCCAGCGATCCTTGTTGAACGGAAGGTCGAACGCCCAGAGGAAGCCGATCAGGGCGCATCCGGCACCGGCCAGCGCCAGCAGACCCACGCGACGGCGCGGGGAAATCTGGTCCCGGCGGAGCCAGTCGCCCATCAGGGTTCCCAGCAGCATCAGCCCCGCCGTCGGCGGAACCGACATCAGCCCTTTCCAGTTGATGCTGAGCCAGGAAAAGGGCTCCCACGATTGCCAGATCCACCACGGCTGGCTGTAGATCCAGGAAATCGCGTTGTTGGCGGCCGTGAAAGTACCACGTGGAACGTCTCCCTGCGGCCAGAAGCGCAACACCCCCCAGTGCCACAGCATCAGCCCCGCTGCCGCCGCCAGCCGTGGACGCGCCGGCAGCTCGTAAAGAATCCGACTGACCAGATACGACACCCCCAGAAGCTGCAGCACGTCCATTCCGCAGACGACGCGAAACGGCACGCTCCCGTCGCTGCGCCACCACGCGGCAAACTGATCGCGGAAATAGCACAGAATCCAGCCCAGCAGCACCAGCAGCGCCGCCCGACGAACCACGCGCAGCCAGATCAAAACCCAACCCTGCCCCCTGGCCCGCGCCGCCGCAGCGGAATAGGGAATCGCCAGCCCGATGATCAGAATGAACCCGGGCATGACGTAGTCGGCCAGCGTGCAGTGCTTCCACAGGGGAAGCTGGGTGAATGCCGTCGTGATCGGTGCGTCGGCCGTGCGCACCTGTGACCACCACTGGGCGAAAGCGCCCCACTGCACCGATCGATAGCCCTCGACTGCGGGAATGAAGCCGGCGTGTTTCCAGAAGTATCCGGTGGAAGCGTAATCTCCCAGGTTGTTGACGATCAGCATCGACAGGATGACCACGCCGCGGAAAATATCGAGGCTGATCAGTCGCGAAGGCGTTTCTGCGGCTGGCAGAACCTCCGAGCCGGGGTCTGCTGCCTGGACCGCAGGCAAAGGATCCTTCAGATCGACTGCGCTCCAGGCGGTGCGGCTCATGTCGTCGTTTCCCACGGCCAGGCCAGCGGCACCCCCTCGGCCGTGAGCCGATCCTGGAACAGCCGCACCGATTCCTTCCGGTCATGAACGGCATGAGGTTCGGTGCCTGTCGAAAGGCAATGCCATGCCAGCAGGCCGGCGGCCTCGCCGTTGTTCCACTCCGTGGGGTGCATGCGATAGGCGCCATTGGCGATATGGCTGACACCAATGGCCTTCCCGGCAGCCAGAACATTGCGCACCCGCTGGGGGATCAGGGCTCCCATGGGAATTCGAAACGGCGCACACGGCACATACAGCGAACCGCGCATGGCCGTGCTGGGGTGCAGATCCAGCCGGTAGTGGCCGATCCCGACCGAATCGGCGAACGGCTCGGCCACGCCAAAAGGGCGCAGATGCTGATCGGGCCGGCGTTCTTTCCGCCGCTGCTCTGTGCCGATGTGCCCTTCGTGCACGATCGTACGGGCGCGCAGCCGGCGCGGCTCGCGGATATAGGGGTGCTTGGCGAAGCCATCGGTCGTTCCCAGTACATCGCCACGAAGCTTCAGACCGGGGTAACCCGTGCCACCGTTCCAGCGCGGCGCTTCGGTCTGCATCCAGTAAAGGAAACACAGACTCTGCTGGCGTGCTTCCTGGAGTGCGGCGGCGCGGGCTTCAGCAGAAACCTCCAGAAGGGGTTTCTGGAAGTAATCCATCTGCACCATGTTGATCAGGGAGACATCCGGGGGTGCATCGGGCGGCTCGTAGATGCTGTGATCGACGATCCGACGATACCTCCACATCTCCAACTGATCTTCGCGGGGCTGGTCCGGCCAGGGAATAAACGGATATTCGCGCGGTTCGTGCTGCTCGCCGGCAACGATCGTCCAACTGAACAGCCGGCCGGGCCAGGGATGATCGAGCCGGGGAACGTAATCCCGCCACCACTGATAATTCTCCGGTCGGGAAATGGTGTGATCTTCCCCGGGACGGTGTTCCACCGCGAAACACCAGCTGATCGCCTGCTGGTCGAGTGGATCGGCGCGGTCGCCGCGGCCGTGCAGTTCGCCGAAATCATCCCGGTGTTCGGCGCCGACGAGATATTCCACCCCGGCGAGGGGATAGAGGTCTCCCAGTTCCGTCGCGTCAAGAAAATACTCCGCCAGGATCGTTGTTGGATCGCCGGAGGCGGAATCGCGCAGCATGACCGACCGGACGCGGTCACCCGCGACATCCGCTGCCACCGGCTCATGCTGGTAGAGAATCCGGACGCGCCCCGCAGCCCGATGAGGTTCAAGTGCCGCCAGCAGGACGGCATGAGCCACGCTCGGCTCGCAACAGAGGTGGCTCACCCAGCCCCCGCCGGGGTTCAGCCGTGGATTCTGCCGTGCCTGCGGGGTCAGCCTGCGGTTGTCGCGGTACCACTGTCGCACCGCCTGCCGGAATGACAGGTAGGATCTCGTGGCACCGAAGAAATCCGGCGGTGCGCGGTTGTGCGAATCCCCCCCTTCGATCCAGCGGTTCTCATCGGGGGGCACGGCCTGGCTGGTCAGTTGGCCGCCGACCCAGTCGGTCGGTTCGGTCAGGACACAGCTCCCCCCGTTGCGGGCGATCGCCAACGCCGCGGCAACCCCGCCGCAACCGCCGCCTATGATCGCGATGGGGGTTTGAATTTCGGCCATTGGAGCGGGATGGGGCTATCTCACAGGCCCGCTGGAACGTCGAATGACCAGTTCGGCCCAGAGCGTGCGTTGCACCGGCTCATTTCTATTGGATTGAATCTGCTCGAAGAGCGTTGTCACCCCGGCATGACCGAGCTGCACGAGCGGTTGACGCAGAGTTGTCATCGGCGGGGAGAGGTGCGCGGCGCTGGGCGGGTCGTCCACGCCCACGAGCGAAAAATCCTCGGGGATTCGCAACCCCACGGTGCTGGCAGCGCCGTAGACGTCCAGAGCGAAATAGTATCCGGCCGCAAAAACCGCAGTGGGTCGGTTCGGACCGCTCAGCACCCGGATCAGCGCCAGGCGTTCTTTTTCATCGAGTCTCCAGGAGACCCCTTTGATGATGTGGGCTTCTTTGGGCTTGATGCCGCGCTCGGTGCAGGCCTCGAGGAAGCCGTTCCAACGGTCGACGGAATTGCTCAAGTCGTCGGCCCCACCCACGAACGCGATCTGCGTATGCCCGAGGCTGCTGAGGTGAGCGACGGCCTGCCGGGCCAGATCGACGTTATCCACGTCGATGCAGCTCACGCGTTTGTTCTTGACGCGCGCTCCCACAGCCATGATCGGCTGGCGCGGCTTGGCCACCACAGCCAGTTCGGCCGCCTCATCTCCACGAGGGTTGACGAACAGGTAGCCGTTGCACTCTCCGCGGATATCCTCCCCGTACCGAAGCATCACGAGATCGACCGCCAGATGATGCGCCGCCTGACGGACTCCTTCCAGGATCTGCCCGTGGTAATAGTCGGCCAGTGACGATTCGGCGTGGAAGATCAATCCGAGCCGGGTGTTGGAGAGCGTGCGTTTGCGCTCGTGATATCGCTCGTGAACGAAGGTACCGCGGCCCTGCGAACGGCTGAGCACGCCGTTGCTCACCAGTTCCTGCAGGGCGCGATGGGCCGTCACCAGCGAGATGCACAGTTGTTCGGACAGCTCCTTGGTGGAGGGCATCTGCTCCCCGGGGGAGAAGACCCCGTTGTCGATGGCCTCGCGTACAGCATCCCGGGCAGTGAGGTAAAGCGGTCGCCCGGGCTGCGGGGAAATGGGTTTGAGCGATTTTGCGGGCATTCGAGTGCGTTAGCTTCGCGCAAGGCAACGCTGCACGGCAGCGGTCGCCCGTCGGGGGTATAACTTCTATAATTATGCCGACGGATGGGACTTTCGTCAAACGAAAGTTGCCCCGGTTGCTGGCAGAGCACCCTCGGCACCCGCCACAAATTGCCCAGCTTACCAACAGGCGCGGTTCCGACGTCCTTAAGGCGCTCACCAACACCTCCGCCGGATCGGCGCAGCCGACGCGCGAGGGAGGGGAATGGGATCGAATCGTCATCAATCATCATCATTCAAGCGCTGGTAGCGGTAGACTGCCTTATACAACCCGTTGATCCTCTCCCGGGGGACGACCTGCGGCCGATACCGCTCGTTCCGGGGCTGCAGACGGATCACGGCACGATTGGAGTCATCGGTCTCGAAGAACACCCGTTTGAACGTCGTCTGCCCATCCTCGAAGCGCACGAAGCAATCGTCACCGTCCTTGGCCGGGGCGGCCGGGGAGAACACGACGATATCCCCTTCGGCATACTTCGGAGACATGCTGTCGCCGTGCACCCGCGCGGCAAAGGCATCGCTGTCGTTGACCTCGGGGCAGGAAAGGTACTCATCGGCGATGCCCCGCGGGTAGGAAAGGTCCGTGAAATCCCGTGGATAACCCGCTGCCACCTTATTGATGATCGGCACCAAGCCGGTGGTGATCGGTTCGATGTTCCCCCGATGCTGATCCACCAGTTCGGCCAGCACCCCGGAGAGAAACGCATCGTCCAGATCGAGGCAGTCATGATCTGCCCTTGGAGTTTTGCCGGCACCCCGGGAAACCGGCGCGCCGGAGCCTTTGGCGGACGGTGAATGCGTGGAATTTCCATGGCTGGCCATCGCCTGACCATTCTGCCCGCGCATCAGCCTTGCCAGGACCGCCCGGACGTCCCGTGGGGTGCGATGCAGGTGGGCCTGGGAGATCAGTTCCCCCGCTGGGAACGCAAGTGCCTGTTCCAGCCGTCGGAGTTTTTCGTCGCTGGGTGGATTGCTGACGCGTCCGGTCTCAATCAGCGACAGGTAGGGCTTGCTGATGCCGGTGCGATCGGCCAGGTCATCCAGCGTCAACCCCAGCCGACGTCGCTGCCTGCGCAATTTGGAACCAAGTGCTTCCATGAGACATACCGAACATTATCCTATCAGTGGAGTGGGACTCCAGCAAGCCCAATACCTTACAAAATGCGAAAATTATGATTACGTGGTCTGACGGGACCTAAGTCCTTGATTTGCCGCAACTTACGCGCAGCCTCCCGGAAGCCCCCCAACCAAGCAACACAGAGACGCGGTGTGAAGGGGATGTCTCTTGGGAGCGACCCGGGCTGGGAGCTTATGGATAAGCGGCGATCTCGGAGACGATCTGCTCATGAGCCGCCGGACCTGCGGAAATGTATGGCACTTTCGCGCCGGTGTAGTTGCGCAACTCAAAGGGAAAGATCGGCTTACCGGCAAGATCGCTCACCACCCCCCCTGCTTCCAGCACGATCGCCGCCGGAGCCACGCAATCCCACAACTTTCCATTGACGGTGACGGCCGCGTGTGCCACCCCGCGCGCTACCAGCACCGATTCCAGAGCGGCGCTACCGAGAATCCGCAGTTTCCAGACTGTCTGCGAGATCCACCGCACGGCCCAGCCGGGGACGCGCCCAGTCGGTCCGATCAGGTTGCTGGTCATCATCAGCATGGAAGCCGGGGAAAGCGGAGTCTGCAGAGCACGGATGGCTCGACCGTTCAGCGTGGCACCACAACCGGTGGCGGCGGCATACAGTTCGTCATGCGTCACGTCGTAAACCACGCCCAACACAGGACTTGCGGCTTCCAGCAACCCGATGCACACGGCGAAATGCCCCAGCCCGCTGATGAAGTTGTTGGTTCCGTCGATCGGATCGATCACCCAGTTTCGACCGAGCGGGTCCCGGCAATCGAAAGTGATTCCCCGACCTGCATCGTCCTCTTCGCCGATGATGCCGTCGGCGGGGAAGCGCCATCGAAGCCCCGCCACAACGTGCGCCTGAACGGCGCGGTCGGCCAGCGTGACCGCCTCGTCGTCGGCAGCGGCATGAGTCTTCGTGAGCCGATCGACCTTGCCGTAATGCTCGCGTGCGATGGCACCGGCAGACCGGGCCAGGGAACTTACGAATTCCAGATCATCCCTCAGCGACATGACGTGGGCAGGCTACGGCCTGAGCCATCGACGGACAAGTTGCCAAGAACCTCTCGGTCCAATGATCAATCGGCGGACGTCGTTGTCGGACGATCCTGGGCGGTGGTAGAAGGACGTGTTTGCGGCTGCGTGGCGGCGGCGCGGGCCTGCTTGACGCGTTGAGCCGTGATCGTGACGGTCCAGTCCCGGGGTTGTACCTCGATGCGGTATCGCTGCGGATGGTTGTGATGCTTGAACATGTTAGCGAAGCGGATTTCCAGCTCGATGGGAATCACTTCGCCGGGCTTTCCCCGGGGCGGAACGGGGATCGTCGCGGTAAGCCGACGGGTGGTCGGGTCAAAGTGATGGGGGATGAGCTTTCCGTCGGCTGTCACGCGGATGGTGGAACTGAGGATGCGGTTACGTTCGCTCCCCCACCAGGCGGGAAGAGCCTCGCTCAGAACGCAGGAAAGGTCCAAGGCGTTTCCGGCTGCTTTGTTGAACTGCAGGGCAGGCGTCGTCTGTGTGGGCCGACCACCGTAGGCCCATTCGCAGAGGCCTTCGTAAATGGCGTAGGCCGCGCGGAGGTTGTAACCGGCGTCGCGGAGGCGCTGTTCCTCCTCAGGATGGGTGTAAAAGGAGCATTCGAGCAGGATTCCCGGCACGTGACAGGCGCGCAACACGCCGAATCCACCCGGGTACATCAGTTGATCGCTCAAGAGGGGTGAGGTGCGGCCCACGTCGGTGCGCAAGGCGGCGCCGAGCCGATGGGCGATGTAGCGTCCGGCGTCAAGGGCTGCTTCGGCGTCATCCACCTCCCCGTGATACCAGACGCTGGTGTAATTGGCCGTGCGGTTGTTGACGGCGTTGTGATGGATCGAGATGAACAAATCCGCACCGGCGCTCCCGTCGGGTCGAGGGGCCTTGTTGGCGATTTCGGCCCGTTCCTGCAGCCCCAGAAGCATGTCCCTATCGCGGGTGAGGATCACGTTGGCCCCGGCGTCGCGCAGCAGACGCTCCAGCAGCAGCGCCACCCGAAGGTTGATGTCGTCTTCTCGGACGCCGGTGGGCCCGCGCTTGTATGTCGGATCCTCCTGAACGCTGCGGCCGTCGCTCATCCCGTGGCCAGGATCCAGCACGATCGTGA
>JAVQWE010000111.1:0-7844 GCA_033579175.1 Phycisphaerales bacterium
CGCCCCGCTTCTGCACCCGGATTTCGATCTCGAACCCGGCCCGGAAAGGCTGGCCTTTGTGTCATGCCAGCCGCTTGGAGTGGCGAAATCCAACCGCAAGCGATACGGTTAAGCCATGTCCGCTGCCGCCACGCCAGCCAACGACCGTCTTGCGGTGGAGCTTTCGCTGCTGATCGTTCGAGTGATCACCGGCGTCATCTTTGCCGCGCATGGGGCGCAGAAGCTCTTCGGATGGTTCGACGGACCGGGCCTCCGCAAAACCGTGGAGATGATGGGAGTCGGGCCGCTGGCGTATCTGGTCATGATTGGCGAATTCTTCGGCGGCCTGGGGCTGATCTTCGGCTTTCTCACGCGGTTTTCGGCAGCTTCGCTGATCGTCATCATGATTGGCGCCATCGCAATGGTGCACGGCAAGCATGGCTTCTTCCTTCAAAATCAGGGGTTTGAATACAACCTGGCCTTGATCGGTCTTTGCGCCCCGATCCTTCTGGCCGGGCCGGGGCGGTTTTCTGTCGGAAGACTGCTTCCCCTCCCGCGCAATCGGCAGACCGGCGCGCCCCTTCTGGCTCTGGAATGATTTGCCGAAACCTCGCGTTCTGCCGATGCTTTCGATTCTCGCGCGATTCCTGATTGCGACGGCGGGCCTGTGCCTTGCCGCCTGCGCCGTTGACTCCCGGAGAGCACCCGTCCTGCCAGCCCCGGAAACCACACGGAACGCCGTGCGCACCGCCGATCTCGCCTCCGGCGTCGTGGAGTATGAGCTTTTCGTTCCTGACGACGGTCGGCCGGCTCCGCTGGTCATCATCCTGCACGGCTTTTCCCGCAGCCGGGCGAACATGCGTGACTGGGGCGTACGGCTGTCGCAAGAGGGCTTCGTCGCGGTTGTGCCAACCCTGCCAACGTGGGCAAATCACCGCCGCAACGCCGCGTCCGTCGTGGAGCTGATGGATCATCTTTGTGCCGACCGCACACTGCCCATCGACCGCACGAGAATTGCACTGGTCGGGCACTCGGCCGGGGGGCTGTGCGCGTTTCTGGCCGCTGCAGACAACGATCGCGTGAATCTCTGGATCGGCTTGGACCCGGTGGACCGTTACCGGCAGGCCGTCGAGGCCGCGCCGCGCGTGCGCTGCCGCGTCGTGGCGCTTCTGGCAGAACCCTCCGGCTGCAACAAACGCAGCAACTGGACGGCCGTGCAATACGCGCCGCAATCCCGGGCGCTGACGCTTGTGGTCACGGGCGCGGTGCACAGCGATTGCGAATCTCCCACGGATCGTATTGCCGAGCTTGCCTGTGGAAAGAGCGACCCATCCCGACGC
The DNA here is from genome assembly GCA_033579175.1 of Phycisphaerales bacterium. Lineage (GTDB taxonomy): Bacteria > Planctomycetota > Phycisphaerae > Tepidisphaerales > Tepidisphaeraceae > JAVQWE01. The sequence goes on from JAVQWE010000111.1 coordinate 1,320, forward strand.
CAGACGTTCAAGCAATACACCATCGCTGCCCTGCGAGATCACCTGCTGCAAGACCCCCGCGCCCAAGCCATGCTGGCGGCGGCCGGTGCGGACGGGAAGGTGCGGAGGTTCATGCCCTCGCAGGATGGCCTACCGGCCGCGTCGGGCGACGGTGCAACGGCTGGATCATCGGAAGATTGATCCCCGTGGGCATCCGGCTCTCGCTTTCGATCTCGACCTCGGATCGAACGTGGCCTCTGCATCCAGACCTTCTGGCCCCTGGCAGGGTGTGTGCGAGCTCAAAGGATGGGATGGAATCTGGTTGTCCGGACGAATCCGGAGCCCGCGACTGTTTCTCTCCCACCCTTCAGGCCCGATTGGTTATCCGCGGACGGACGAAGAATCACCACACAGCGCCTCACGGATTTCCCGAAGTAACGCGAGGTGTTCGGCGGTCCACAGGGACGGCGGGTTGTGGGTTGTGGTGGCGCCGAAAGCCGGTTCGTCCCCAAGGCCAGCGGTGCGGGACTGGCGCAGTCTGGCCATGATACGGTCGCGGAGCTCGGCAGCGTTGGCGATCCCCTCGATCAGGCCGGTATGCCCCGCGTCCTCGGATCTGCCGTGCGCGGTCCCGGCCGAGCCGCCCCCGGCGGTTTGCACCTCCAGATCGGCGATTCCGAAGTACCGCTGCAACGGTCCCTGCCGCAGCATGACATTCTGAATGTTTTCGAACGTGATGGTGACTTCGTGGATCGAAAAGATGCCTCGACGGATACGCAGGCTGCGATCGCTCATCACATACCAGGTGGTGTCGTAGCGCAGGTGGATGGCAAGGTACGCCAGCACATCCGGGATGATGATCGCCGCCAGTGCCACCGGCGTGAGGATGGCGCCGATAACCCGATCGGCCGCGAAAACAGCCATCCACAGCCCCAGAATCCCCAGATCCAGCACGAGCACAACAAGCCAGAACCAGAATTTCAGGTATTTCAGGAATCCCTCAGCCGGGCGGAAGGTTTCCACTTTTTCCCCGGGTCGGGCCGGCAGCGTCGGGGGCTGATCGGGGACGCGGAACCATTGAACGAGCACTCCCCACACGCCGCGGTAAATCCACTCGGCTGCCTGCTGAGCGTGCTGTCTCATCGTTGCTGCTCCAGCCGGTCCACCCGCGCGCGGAGTCCGCGGATGCCATCGCGAATATCCCGCAGCAGTTGCAAGGCCTCATCGGAGGGCTCGGGTGCTCGTGCGGCTTCCGCGGAGGCCTGACTCGTTGTGTAATCCGCCGGGTGTTCCGGTCGGGCACCGCGCATCCGTGAATAGAGGAAATCGCGCAGCGCTTCGGGATTTCGAATCCCCTCGATCACCATTTCCGCCGACGCTGACCCCGCCGCCGTCTGCACCGCCACCGCCGCCAGACCCAGCCAGCGGTGCAGCAGATTGCGGGTCACATGGATGTCCTGAATCCGGCGATAGGTCAGATACACCTGCCGGTGAAACAGCACGCCCCAGGACATGCTCACTCCCTGATCATCGAACTTGTAGCGCAGCGTGTAATACTTGCAGAGGTACGGCAGGAACACAAACGGAAATCCGAAAAGGGTCAGCGCGCTGATCAGCAGATAATAGGTGAGCAACGAAGGATCGGGCCGTTCGATCGAGGCGGGATCGAAGGGACTCGAAGCGGAAAGGTATTCCGGAGCAGCCATCACCCTTGCCATTGTCTCCGCAACCGGCTGATGAGGGAAATCCGCCGATGGTGACGAGGGGCGCCAGGCCGCAGCCGCAGGCGATGACGCGTCCTGAAGCCGCTTGCCGTCAATTTGTTCCACAACCGGGGAAGCTGCTTCGGTCTTTCTTGACAGTCTTCCTCGGCGATGAAATACTGCCGCGTTCGCTTGCCGTCCGCAGCCTTAGCTCAATTGGATAGAGCATCGGTCTACGGAACCGAAGGTTGAAGGTTCGAGTCCTTCAGGCTGCGTTGCCCTGGCGCTGTCCCCGAAGCGGCCCTCCCTCCGGACTGCCGCGATGCGGCAATCCACGCACAAGATCAACCCCGCAAAGATTGTCCTGAGGCGGCAGTTGCTTTGCGCTGCGCACCCGATTCCTGAGCCACCACGCGGAGCGGAAGCGATCATTTCACCTGCGTGGTCAGGGCAGCCACCGGCTTGTTGTTGAACTTGAGCATCGTGAGCGTGACGCCCTGAGGAACCGCAAACGCCAGGTATACGTCTGTGGGGGTGCCATCAATCTGCGGAAGATCACGCACGCCGCGCTCGACGTCATACCGGCCCAACAGGTGATCAGACGTACCCACCTTCACCACCGCCCAGGCGCCAACCGGGGCGTGTCGGGCTCCGGTGGCGTCCTCCAGCTCATATTTGCCGATATCGCTCCAGCCCCACGGGTTGCCCTTCCGCGCCGCCTTGATCTGCACGATTCGCCGTCCGGGGGGGACCAGCAGTTGCCGCACCTTATACTCTCCTTCAGCCAGCCGCCGGATCGAGATCGACCCATCCACCTCGAACGACTTGAACCTTCGCGATACGAGCGTGGCCTTGCCTCCGGTGAAATCCGTGGACATTTCGCTGTCGCCGCGGCCGACGTTGATCGAGGTAAACAGCTCGTCACTGACCTGAACAGAAAGCACTTCGATGGGGGCGTCGGCGGTGTCGATGCGCAGGGCGCCGGGCTTGTTTTCGAGCACGGCCGGCTTCCACAGCAGCCCGACCTTGGCGTCGCGAGGGGGAGCGGAATCCGTGATCGGCTGCCCACCCAGATCCACGCGCGCCATCCGCTTGATTTCCAGAAACGCCCCGGCCTTGAGCTTGAGAGGACGGGCGCGGGGATCTTCCATGACCTCGGCGTTGATCACGCGGAACACCAGGTCCACCGCTTCTTTGCTGCGCGGCATGATCAGGAAATCGTCCATGCGGCTGGAGAACAGCACGCCACTGTCTTCGAGGGTGCCGATCGGATACCAGTTGACCCCATCCACGCACAACCGCACGGAACCGAGACTGAAGCGGAAGTTGCCGTCCTTGTCGGCCGCGCCGGGGTGGATGGCAACGCGGAAGACCAGCAGGGATTCGCGGTCACTGGCCGGACGGACCGTCGGTGCGACGGAGCGATCGCGGATGCTTGTGAGCTCTCCCTGAATCTGCGCGACCTCGCCGATCCGGTAGATTCCCTTCAAGGTGAGGGTTTCGGCCCGACCGGGAGCAACGGCCACCTTTTTTGCACCGGCCTCAATCCCCAGCCGCTGACCGAATGCTTCCAGCAGATAGTCGGGGTGCACCGATTCCAGCGACCGACGTCCGGCCAGGGAGCCGTCGGGACGGCTGAGGCGCGCCACCAGTCCCAGCAGCATGTCATCGACGGGAACCAGCAGCTTCTGCACCGGGGATTTGGCGGGATCGAAGGTATCCTCAACCAGTTCGTTGTAAGTCCTTAAATCCACTGCTCTTGCGCCGATTCCAGTGACCGTGACATCCCGCGCGCCCCCCACTTCGAACCGTGAATACCCCGCCACCGACGGACCGAACGGCAACAATTGCGCGGCGATCGCCAGAACCCCCGTGCAGAACACCCCTGCCACCACTCCGGCAACCGCCGCTACACCCTTTTCCACATACAACGGCAGGCGCACGTTTCCGGGAACGAACCCGTCAAACGCCAGACGCAACACCAAGTAGATCGCTGCAAACAGCCCCGCTAGGACCATTCCATGGGCGTAATCCGCCACCCGTCCGCCCAACAGGGATTCGACGACGGTTTCGTGATACCCCACAGCCAGCACGGCTGCGAAGGCAGCGCAAATCGCCGAGAGGGTCGCGCTGAAGCAACCCTGAACATAATGGAAATACGCAATCCCCCCGATCAGCAGGATGATGATGATGGAAAAAATCATGTCAGTCGGCCGGGCAACGGCGCCGGGTGAATGCTGAACTCATATGCCTTCAGGTTCGTGCCCCGCTGGAGGCCGGTTTCGCCGGGGTGTCGCCGATCCGCAGTGCCCGCAGCACCTCCTGCACGCTGGTTTCGCCGGCTTCCACCAGCAGCAGGGCCTGCTCCTGAAGGTAACGTCCACGTTTTTTGCGGAAGACCTGCTTCAACTGCTGATCCCCCCCGCCACCGAGCACCACCTGTTTGACTTCTTCGTCAACCGGAAACAGCTCGAACACGCCGGTTCGTCCTTTGAAGCGAAGGTCGTTGCAGAAGCTGCAGACGATGGGGTTGCCACGCTGATCGCGCAGCGGCTGCGTGCGTGCCTGATACAATTTTCCCACTTTTTCCGGCGACATGTTCATCTTCCGGAGCGTCTCCGGGTCCGGCGTGTAAGCCACCTTGCAGGCAGCGCACAGCTTTCGCACGACGCGCCCGTTGATCACGAACCGAAGCTGCTTCATCGCGGCCTTGTCGTCCCCCACGATGCGACGCCACTGGCGGATCGCATCGATCGTGCTGCTGGCCCGAAGCCCCACGTACGCTCGCTTGCCGTTGGCGGCACTCTGGATCAGAGCCACGGCCGAACGGGGGTTCTCCAGCTGCGGGATCATGATCACATCCGGTTCCTGAGAGACCACCCAGTCGACGGCTTTCAGTTCCTCTGCCGGTCCGGCCGGTGATGGCAGGATGTTCTGCGTGATGCCCTCCAGGTCCAGCAGTTTCTCGCGTTCTATGGTGGCAATGTTGGTCAGGAACGCATCGTGTCGGCGTACCAGCGCATACAGCAGCGAGTTCAGCCCCTGACCGCGCGGCGTCGAGACCAGCACCACGCCTCCCGGCTCGCGCACCAGATCATCGATCATCTGAATCTGATCTTCCGTGAAACCGATGGTTTCCACACGGAAATCATGTCGATGGGCCGGGTCCACCACGATCCGCATCGATTCACCCAGTTTCGTGCCGGCGGTGGCGACCTGCATCGCTTTCTTCTGACCGTCGAATTGCGCCTTGATCAGGCCGGACTGGGGTCGGCGGCGGTCGGAGGTGTCCAGATTGGCCAGTTGCTTGGCGAAGGTGACGGCGGCGGCGCCGGCCGCGCGATCCAGAGGGGTGCCGTCGTAGGCCACACCATCCACGATGTAGCGTACAGCGACGCCTTCTTCGGCGGCGGTCAGCTCGATCTGTTCGGCGTTCACCTTCAGCGGACCGGCCAGCAAGTTCTGCAGTGCCGTAAAACCCGGCAGATCGGGAGATTCGGCGTCCGGCTGCATCACCGGAGCACCCTTGTAATTGAAAAGCAGCACTTCGCCGGCAGCGGCCTCGACCGGCCTGTCCCGCGACAGCCTGGAAAACGGCGCGGAGAAGAATTCCTGAAGTTCGCGGCCGAGATCCTTCAAACCGACCTTCTGATTCCGCAGCGCCAGGTAGATTCCCACCTCCAGCGCCAGCATGGCCAGCAGAACGGTCAGGGCCAATCCGAATCCCGGCAGCAGGAAGAAGAACACCACCCCCAGAACCAATCCCAGCAGCATGCCGGTGTTCAGCGGCACCCGCGGGAGGTGGGCACGATCGGCATCCTTGTCCATCCACGTCAGCAGCCGCGCCCAGATCAGCAGCACCAGCAGCGCGATCAGTGCTTTCCAGAGGCTGATGTAGGAGCCGACCTCCACGGCGGCCAGAAGCTGAGAGGGGTCCATTCCTTCTCCTCGCACGGTTGCACGCGTCCACGGTGTCGCTGGACGAAATTGGATTGTAATTGCGCGAGCGGCATCGTGCCAATTCAGCCCTGGCTCACACTCGCAACCCGCTGATTCAAGCCGGCGTCGATCGACAGCCCCCGGGTTGTGCAACATCGCCCCCACCCTGATCGAGCGGAATCACGAAGGCCGGGTCCGGCCGCTGGCGCTCTCGGGCGCATCCGCCGGGGCATTGGGGTCTGCTTTTCCGACCTGCCCCGTCCGCGGCGGAATGAGGATCGGGCCTTGCGGTCCGTCGCGTCGAACGGCCTTGTAGCTGTCGCGGATCTCCCCCGTCAGGTCCTGCAACGTCATACCACCGGCAGACAGCAGGCACAGCACCAAAGCCAGAATCGTAAGCAATCCGTTGATCACCCCCCCGAAGACCGACGCCCTGGCTGCGAAAGAGGCGCCTTCGACCGTCCGGGCGGCGGAGAACATCAGGATGATCGTGTCGATCAGGATGATCGCCAGCACGCAGCCGAAGGCGGCGTAATACTGCGGCCGGTCCCGGACAAGTTGAGGCCAGATCAGGCAGGCCAACAGAAAGAGCACGATCGCAGTGACCACACCGCTCATGTCTCGATGATACTCTCCGGCGGATCACGGGGCATCAAGCCAGTGCCTTCGCGTCCGCACCTCAAATGGCTTGGCGGCCCAACTGATCGGGGTGGGAAGCAGCCGCGGGCGAATCCATTGGCCGATGACCAGATCGCCCCGGGGGGGCCTGCCCCGGTCTGCCGAGTCGTCCGAGTGCTCGTCAACTGCTCGGATCGACAGATCGAAAGGCGCCTTGGCCGGATCAGAACCCCTCGGCACGAGCCACCATTCCAGCTCCCACAGATTCATGGGTGGCACGGCGTAG
>JAVQWE010000112.1:0-7781 GCA_033579175.1 Phycisphaerales bacterium
GTTCCGGCAGCAGCGACCGCTGAATGTCCCCGACCAATTTCAACTCCCGGTCCACCGCTTCATACGCTTCCTTGAGCTGGCGCGACAACAACAGGTTGTGTGTCACCCGTCCGAAAAGGCCGGACAACCACAACTGCTCGGGGAGGCGCTCGCGATCGAACCCATCCGGTTGCCGACGCATCAGGATGGTCATGTTCAGCGCCTTGCCGGCGTCGTAGGCAGGCATGGCAAAGAGTGACCCCATCCCCGCCAGATGCTCGGCCGCGGGGTCGTCGGGCTCTACGTGCAGTTCTGGCAGATACTTAGGCAGTCCTGCATACAGCAGTTGACCCAGAATCCCCCCTTGCAGAACCGGTAGCCGATCGGCGTTACGCCAAGGGTCAAAATCCAGCCCCCACAAGTGGCTTCGGGTGATCTTGTATCTGGGAGCGGCCACCCCCCGGCGGCTGACGGCCACCAGGCCATCATACTGCATCAGCTTCCGAACCCGGGTGCCGTAGCGCTCCACCATGGCCTGCGGATCGGTCTGCAGGCTCATCTCCAGCATCATTTGACGGACCTGTTCGAGGCGTTGTTCCCAGGTTCCTTGAAACACGGCGGATTCACTCCGATCCACCAGTAGCTGGCTCATACTGCTCCCATGCTATGCTCAACAGGCATGAATGCGAAGCTCTCTGCGATCTTTCCCCACCGCCAGTTCATCGTGATCGGCATGATCCACCTGCGGCCGTTGCCCGGCTCCCCCCGATATCAGGGAAACCCCGGTTCCGTGGTGGAGGCGGCGCTGCGCGATGCGCAAGCGCTCGCCGACGGTGGCGTGGACGGGCTGATGATCGAGAATTTCGGGGATATCCCCTTCTTTCCCGACCGCGTGCCTGCCGTCACCGTCGCACACCTCGCCGCGACGGCTTTGGCCGTCCGGCAACGTGTGCCCCTGCCGATGGGCGTCAACTGCCTGCGGAACGACGGCCGGGCGGCCCTGGCCGTGGCGCACGCCGTCGGAGCCGAGTTTATCCGGGTGAACGTTCTATGCGGCGCGCGCCTGACCGATCAGGGGCTGCTCAGCGGCATCGCTCATGATCTGCTGCGCGACCGCGCCGGGCTGGGATCGAACATCGGGGTCTTCGCCGACGTTGATGTCAAGCACTCTGCCCCGTTGGCGATCCGACCCTTGGAGGATGAGGTGGATGACATTCTCCATCGAGGCATGGCAGATGCCCTGATTGTCAGCGGCACCGCCACGGGCAAATCTGCCGACCCGACGAAGGTTGCGCTGGTCAAACAACGCGCCAGAGAGGCCCCGGTGCTGGTCGGCAGTGGCGTGACCGTCGAGAATGTGGACCAGATTCGCGACATCTGCGACGGGGTGATCGTGGGAACACACTTCAAGAAAGACGGGCTTGTGGAGGCCGAAGTGGAAACCCAGCGCGTCAGGGCCTTCTTATCGCGTGTGCGTTGAGTCGCCCTCTGGTTCCCTCGGAAAGCCGGCCCAGAGCGGGTTTTCTGATCGGCCGACATTGACCCGTCCGCCTCCTCCCCGCGACGGATGCAGGAATCTCAGCCCCGGCCGATGGGTTGATCCTCTACGAGCATTTTGCGGAGGATGCTGAACCTCCGAACCTCAACGAACCCCGCGCCCCGGTAGAGCCGCGCGGCGGTTGAGTCATCGGACCAGAGGAAGTACGCCGTCGAGTGCCCCGCGCCCCGCTGCGCGTTGAGCGTTTCATACATCAGCACCTGCCCGATGCGTTGATGGCGGGCGGCGGCGGCCACGCCGATGGGCCCGAAGCGGTCGGCCTCATGATGGCAAACCCCCAGAACCGTACCCTTGCTATGGGCCACGATCACCCGATGCTCCGACGCCTGACCTCGAAGGATTTGCTGGATCGTGTCCCGATAGACCGCTTCCCAGTCGGCGCCGAATTCACCGGTGACAAAGTCGAGAATGGCGCGCGTAAAAGCGGGCTGAAAGGGTTCCACGGTGACCCCCTCAGCGGCCAGCCGGTTGCGAGCCTCGATCACAAAAGGGGGAATGGTGAGCGTCGTCAGATCGCAACGCATCGAAATCGGCCGGCTGACCTCCTGATAGCCCAGCTTCCGGAACAAGCGGTCGGCGGCGGGGTACTGCGCAGAATCAATGCCCGGTGTGAAGTAGCATGGCGCGTAGGGGGAAACGAGAATCTCCCGCTTCCCGCGCCGCAGCATCAGCATTTCGGCCGCTTGGATCAGTCGCGTGCCGATGCCCTTCTGCCGGAATTCCGGAGCGACCGCCAAGGCGGTGATGAAGCCCCGACCCCGGTCGGCCTCGTTCAAGGGCTGCTGTCGCGCCGCCGAATACACGAAACCGATGATGCGTTGCCCGGCTGCGGCCACAATGGCCCCGGAGGCGTCGAAATTCGGATCAAGCAGGACCAGACGCGCAAATTTTGCCGGGGTGATTCCTTCCGGAGGCAGGGCTTGGGCAAGCAACTCGGTGGTCACCGGGACATCCGCAGGTTCAATCGGGCGGAGACAGGCCTCCATGGCAAGACCCTCATCCTGCCTGCGGCGGGAAGGATCGGGGTTGGAGTGGATCAGTCATCCCGCAATCCCCAACGGGGCTCGCGTTTTTCGTGGAAGGCGGCCACGCCCTCGCGAATCTCGCCCTCGTGTCGATACTCAAAGTGAAATTTCAGCGCCAGTTCCAGGTCCTCCCGGGCATGGCGGATGGCCAGCTCGTCCAGCAGTTTCTTGCTGCGGGCAACGGCATTGGGCGCCGCCGCGATGATCTGACGGCAATACTCCTGCACGATGTCCGTCATCTGAGCCGCGGGGGCAACCCGATTGACGATTCCGAGCTGTGCGGCGCGCTGCGCGTCGATGGTCAGGCCGAGGATGATCAGTTCGCGCAGCGCGCGATCGCTGACACTGCGGCGGAGCAGCGCGGTGATCAGCGCCGCCGTCAGACCCCGTTTGACTTCGGGGAAGCCGATCTTCAGTCCTTCTTCTGCCACCACGATATCACTGGCGGCGATCAGGCCCACCCCCCCGCCGAAAGCCGCGCCGTGCGCCGTGGCCAGGGTCACCACCGGCGAGCCGGCCATCGCCTGATACAGCTTCGAAAGCGCGGTGGCCGCCTTTTCGGCGCTGCCCTCTTTGGCCATCTCTTCCAGGTCCAGACCGGCGCAGAAGGCCTTGCCCTCCCCGCGGAGGACAATCACCCTTCGGGCTCGATCCCGGGAAAGTTCGACAAAGGCATCGGTCAAGGCCGAGATCAACTCCAGCGAAAGCGCGTTCCGCTTGTCCGGGCGGTTCATGATGACGGTCGCCACCTCCGCCGACGGCCGCTCGATCAGCACGACTTCAGGCATGATTGACTCCAGCTTCGGGGACATCCAGCTCCAGTTCCAGCAACGCCTGGCCCATGGCTTTGCCCTGGGCGTCGATGCGCAAGGAGACGCTCCCCCCGCCGTCGAGCACGTCGCTGAGGACGAAATTCAGCGCCAGCAGGTTCGGCAGCTCATAGCGGACGGTCTTCGTGACCCCATAGGGCGCGAAAAACGCATGCACTCGCTCGGCGGTGAGATGTGCCACCAGCAGGTCGTAGCCTGCCCGGTCGAAGGCGAGGATGCCGATGTTCTCGCTGCTTCCCTTATCCCCGCTGCGGGCATAGGCGATTTCACCGAGTCGGATTCTGGGCATGAACGGCTCCGCAGGCAGCCAGATTACCGCGGGGAGGCGCCGATACAACCGGCCGTTCTGATCCGATTGAATCTGCGGTAATCTGAAATGTCCTTCGCGGAGGCCCCATGGAGCAGTTCGACTTCGGCGGCGAGATCGTCTGGCGGCCGGACGCACAAACCATCGCCCGCGCCAACCTGACCGATTTCATGCAACGGGAAGGCATCGGTTCCTATCCGGAGTTGCTGCGTCGCAGTGTCGAGGATGTGGGGTGGTTCTGGGATGCGACGATCCGGCGGATGGGATTTGTGTTCGATCGGCCTTATGACCGGATTGTCGATCTGTCGCGCGGGATCGAATGGCCGAAGTGGTGCGTGGGAGCGCGGATGAACATCGTCAAGTCGCTTCTGCACCGCTGGCTGCCGGAAAGACCCGCCGTCGGGAGAGAACCCCCGCCCGGCACGACCGTCCAGCGCTACGATCAGCCAGCCCTGATCGCCGAGCATGAAGACGGCAGTTCTGAACGACTGACCTATCAGCAACTGAAGGATCGGGTTGATCAGGCCGCCGCGGCGCTGCAGCGGCGCGGGATCGGTCCGGGGGACGTTGTCGCTGTCTACCTGCCGATGAACGCCGATTGCGTCGTGGCGATGCTGGCCATCCTTCACCTGGGGGCGATCTTTCTTCCGATGTTCAGCGGCTTCGGGGCGGGCGCGATCCTTTCGCGAATGACCGACGCCAACGCCAAAGCGCTGATCAGTTGTCAGGATGTCCAGCGGCGCGGCAAAAGAGTGCCCCTGTGGCCGGTGGCACAAGAAGTGGTCTTACAGCTTGCAGCCCAACGGCCGGATTGCCGTCTGATCGATGCAGGAGAGCTGCGCGACGCGGCTGCCCGCCCGGCGCCCGAACCGCACATCACCGATGCCGAAACCCCCATGATGCTCATCTACACCTCGGGCACCACCGGCAAGCCCAAGGGCGCGGTGCACACGCACTGCGGCTTTCCCATCAAAGGCGCCGCCGACGCCTGGATGGGCCTGGACCTGCACCCCCAGGAGACAATCTGGTGGATGACCGACATGGGCTGGATGATGGGCCCGTGGCTGGTCTTTTCGGCGCTGGCAGTGGGTGCGACGATGGTCACCTACGACGGCGCCCCCGATTTTCCCGGCGTCGATCGAACCTGGGAAATCACCGCAAAACACGGCGTGACAACGCTCGGGGTCTCGCCGACGCTCATTCGCTCGCTGCTGGTGCATGGGGAAGCTCCCGTCCGCAGACATGATCTGACGCGCCTTCAGAAGTTCGCCAGCACGGGAGAACCTTGGAACCCGGAACCCTGGAGCTGGTTGTTTCGAGTTGTGGGCGAATCGAAGCGCCCGATCATCAACTACTCCGGCGGGACCGAGATTTCCGGTGGAATTCTCATGGGCAACGTGCTTTCGCCGCTGAAGCCCTGTGCGTTTGCCGGGCCGCTGCCGGGAATGGACGCCGATGTCGTCGATGAAGCCGGCAGAAGCGTCCGGGGACAGGTGGGAGAGCTGGTCTTGCGCAAGCCGTGGATCGGGCAAACCCGCGGCTTCTTCAACGATCCCGGGCGCTATCTGGAAACCTACTGGTCGCGCTTCCCCGGGGTCTGGGTGCATGGCGACTTTGCGGCGGTGGATCGGGACGGACAGTGGTACATCCTGGGCCGGAGCGATGACACCATCAAAGTGGCTGGCAAGCGCATCGGCCCGGCCGAGATCGAATCCATTCTGGTTTCCCACCCCCGCGTGAAAGAGGCGGCGGTCATCGGGGTGCCCGATGAGGTCAAGGGGCAGTCGATCGTGTGTTTTGTGGTCCTGAAGAACGTCACGGAAGCCCCGGGACGACTGGCCGACGAGCTGCGAGAGCGAATCGTGCATGAGCAGGGCAAACCCCTGGCCCCACGAGAGATTCATTTTGTCGCGGATCTGCCCAGAACCCGCAATGCCAAGGTGATGAGACGGGTGATCCGCGCGGCATTCCTCGGGCAGGACCCGGGCGACCTCTCGTCGCTGGAAAACCCAGCCGCCGTCGAGCAGATCCCCCGATGCGGCTTGCACGGAGCCGATGGCTCAGTCCAGTCGGTCTGAGCGTGCATCGACCACCGTTGCAGCAACGGCTACACTCTGCCCATGCGCAGGCTCTCGGGGAATTGGGTGGCACTTCTGGTCTTCACGGGGATTGCGTTATATCTGTCCTGGCTGATCATCGCCCCGTTTATCAATGTGATCGTCTGGGCCGGGGTGCTGGCGGTCGTGAGCTATCCGATGTACTGCCGCTGGCGGGACCGCGGGAGGGGTCCGGCACTTTCCGCCGCCATTACAACGCTATTTGTAGTGCTGGTGATTCTGATACCCCTATTGATTGTGGGGGGTATGCTGGTCAGGCAGTTGCCCCAAGCGATCTCATCCGCTCAGGATGGTCTTCAACGGCTGCTCGACCCCGAATCCTGGCTGTTCCGATTCGCCGGCAACTACGTGGACCTCGAGCAATGGACGGCGCAACTCCGCGATCGGGAATGGGTTGCCGAACGGGTGAAGGCCTTCAGTGCCATGGTGGCGGCGAAAACCCCGGGGATCGTCGGAGGACTGCTCAATGCGGTCGTGCAGATATTTTTTGTGCTTTTTACGCTTTATTACCTGTTGAAGGACGCCGACAGGATCGTCCCCGCCATCCGAGATGCCCTGCCCCTGGAACCCGAGCAGGCCGATGCCGTCTTTGTCCGGGCGCGGGAGATCATCTCCGCCAGCCTCCATGGGGTGCTGGTGATTGCCGCCATCCAAGGTGCCCTCGGGGGCATCATGTTCTGGCTTCTGGGAATCCCCTCGGCGGTGCTCTGGGGGGTGGTGATGTTCCTTCTGTCGATGATTCCGATGGCTGGGGCAGCACTCGTCTGGTTGCCTGCGGCGGTGTACCTTCTGGCGTCGGGGCACCCGGTCAAGGCGGTCGTCCTGGGCGCCTGGGGTGCCGGGGTGATCGGAATGATTGACAATTTGTTGCGTCCGAAGCTGGTCGGCGAACGAACTCGTTTACACGAGCTGGTGGTGTTTTTCAGCGTGCTGGGAGGGCTGCAAGTCTTTGGAGTGCTTGGACTTGTAGTCGGCCCGGTGGTGGTGGCGATTGGTTTATCGCTCCTGGAGGTGTTTCGTCGGGTAGAATGGAGCACTGTAGAAACCGCCAACCCCTCCAAATGAGGGGTCTGGCTGACCAACCGGTGAAAACCCCGAATTCTGTGAAGATTCTCCATCTTCACCAACACAAGGGATGTGGAGGTCCCCAAGTTCGGTTCGTCAGGAATTTGACCCCTTGATGGCAGGTGTTCCGCTTTTCCTCGTGAAGCCGGCGGGATCCGCGTCGGGCGAGCGTACCGATCGGCGTCACGCCCGCTGCCGCGCGGCGCCTGGAACGCACGTGCCTCCGGTGAGGCGCATTTCCCGGAATTTCGCTTGCGTTCCACCGGCGCAACAGGCGAGAATAATTGGACTGCTTTCAATGGGGTGCACCTCAGGACGGAGCATCTGGAAGCCGCTTTCGACTGAGTCGCCGATGCCCGCAGGTCTGGCGCATCGGGCGACCCGCGCGATTCGCGGCGGCAACGTGAGCGTGGAGAAAGAATGAGGGGATGCTTGCGAACCTTCCTCGCCGCCTTTGCGACGGCCGTGGGCCTTGTTGCGCCGATCCTGCGCGCGCAAGCGCCTGTGACTCCGATCGCGCGCACGGGGGACAATGCCTTGGACTATTCCGGTGGCCTGCTCGGGTTTACGTATCACTCGGTGCAGGTTCCGTTTACGGCCACCGCCGGGAACGCCGGTTCCGTCTCGGCGATTGCGTTCCAAGGGGTGCTGGCCGGTGCCGGAAGCTCGGTAAATGAGGGAATCTGGGCAGGCACGCCCGGCGATCTTCGCTTGGCGGCTCGGGAGGGCGACGCTACCCCCGGAATCGCCGGGGGGACCTTCGACATCCTCAGCCGACCGCAGGTCGATGCTTCGGGCAGGGTGGCGTTCTGGGCCAGTTACAACGGCTCACCCGTGAACCATGGCATCTGGGCTGGCCTGCCCGGAAGTGTCAGCCTCGTCGCCCATACCTCAATGACG
>JAVQWE010000113.1:0-7779 GCA_033579175.1 Phycisphaerales bacterium
CAGGGACGATGCGAAAGGATTCGCAGGCTCTAGCGCCCGCCGCGGAAGGATCTCGCGGCGGGCGTTTTTCGCAGGATCAGCCGGGGAGGTTGCCTTCCCCGGCCGGCCGCCGGCCCAAGTGACCTGCGACGGTCTAAGACCCGTTCCAGTGATACATCAGTCGAGGGCGTAGAAGTTCGTCAAGGACGCTCCGATCCCAATGAAGGGCGTTCCTCGCAATCCCTTCAGCCGACTCAACGCCCAGCGACTCCCACAAGCTCGGCGGGCGCGAATAACGGATGACGCGCGGCTGGTTGAGGTTTGCGAGGGCGATGGCCTTGTCCACGGCGTCGTCGAAGTAGCCCACCTGATCCACCAACCCGAGTTTGCTGGCCTCCATCGCGGTAAACACCTTTCCGCTGGCGATGACGTTCATCGGAGCCGTCAGCTTGCTCCCGCGGCCTTTCTGAACGACTTCCGTGAAGATGCGATAGGCGTCATCCACCAGCCCCAGGAGATAGGCGCGTTCTTCCGGGGTTTCCGGTTTCCAGATTGAGCCGGCAGTCTTGAAATCCGAACCTGTGGCGTGGAGTGAGTTATCCTCAATGCCGTATTTGTCTGCCAGGCGGGAGATGTTCAACCGGTCAAGCCGAACACCGATGCTGCCTGTCCAGGTGGTTGGCTGCGCGACGATGTGATCGGCCGGCGCCGAGACGTAATAACCCCCGCTGGTTGCGTACCCGCCCATGCTCACGACCACCGGAATCCCCCGCTTCTTTTTCAAATCGACAATTCGCTGATGAATCTGATCCGAGGGCGCGACCTCGCCGCCGGGGGTATCCACCTCCAGAATCAACCCCTTGATGCGGGAGTCCTCCTCAATCGCGTTCATCCACCGGGCGAACTGCTCGAATGTCTGCTGGGTGATGATCCCACGAATTGGAACGACGGCGATCGTCTGATCGACCTTTCCGTCGCGCACGACCGAAGTCACGCTGCCCCCCATGCCGCCGCGCATCAGGCCGGTGTAGATCAACAGGTAGATGTTCAGCGTCAGGGAGAGGCCGAAAATCGTGGTCGCCAGCGTAACAAAAATGGCGCGCACCCAACCCCCGCCAGATCGGGGCTCTGGCGGCACGGGCGGATAGGGCATGGGGGGCATCATCGGGGGATACGGCGACGGCGCGCCGGCGCCAGGGTGAATCGGTCCCTGCCCCGGCGGCGGTTGCGGAAACATGCTCATGGGAATGCTCCGTGGAACGATTGATCCGTGGAATCACGTTGCCAAATCGGATGGCCATCAGGGGCAGACGCGCCCGCGGTCTCTCAAGCAATGATCATATGTGCGATTTCCGGGCAGTTCCACGCCGCGCGGAGGTGTGGGAGGCAGTCACAATCCCGCGCGTCCCTCCCCGGACCGCAAAGTCCCCCTCCACCGTGATGCTCCGCGGGCGAAGCGTGGCCACCAGGTCGTCCAGGATCGCGTTCACGGCCGCCTCGTAAAAGATGCCCTTATTGCGATACGCAAGGAAATAGAGTTTCAGGCTCTTCATCTCGACGCAGAAACGATCGGGCACATAGCTGATGGTGATGGTGGCAAAATCCGGCTGGCCGGTGACCGGACATATGCTCGTGAATTCGGGAAATACAAATCGGATTTGATAATCCCGCTCCGGCCGCGGATTGGGGAAGGTGTCGAGGATGCTCCGCGGCTGGGCAATCTGCGCGTCGGTCAGGACGGTTTTGCGGCCGAGATGACGAGGGGTCGACCGCGGTCTCATGACGGTTGCGTCGCTTCCTGCCCGGATTCGGGCGATGCAGTGGGGGCCGGTTTTGCAAACGAGGCGTTAGCGGCGTCGTACAACTGACGTGACAGCTCGAAATTCGTGTCTCCCATGGAACCTTCCACGCTGAATGCGTTGTCGGCCGGCACCCGCAGGCGAATGAGGTGCTCTCCCGATGTTGTTTCGAACCGCAGGACCCTCCAATCAGAAACACTGACGGTGGGGAGTGAGGCCAGATAACGGTTTACGCGCAGCGGCGAGATTGCCCGAAGCAACGCCTCGACGGCAGTGGGATCGGCCTCGGCGGCTTCGGGAGACACGACCCGCCAGCTCGCCTTCGCGGGTTCGGTCGAAGTCGTTGTCGCCGGCGCCCCCTCGCTCACCCTTTCCAGAATCACGGCAGTTGCCGGTTGCGTGGCGGCGGCCGATTCGGTGGAAATGGAGATCCGTCGGACTTCCGACGACGAAAGATCCAGAACCCGCCGATCGCGGAGATCCAAGGGCGCCTTTTCCAATGCGGTCAGGCTTGAGGCCGGCAATTTGACGATCGGCCCGCTCTCACCAGCCATGGCAAATACGTTCCGCTTCAGCAGATCGTCATACCTTCCGAACCTGATCACCTCTGCGGCTGGGGCGGTTGTTACAGGCTGGGTCGTGGCCGGCTGCCGTGAGATCGAGACCGTGAACACGGGGGTGTCGAGATCGTAACGACCGGCATCGCCCGCGTTTTCCGAGACGAAGGCCTCGGCGCGCAGCGCCACGATCGAGCGCAGAAGGGACTCCACGGACGACCGCTCGGCCGGCGCGCTGATCGGGGCGGTCAGCCGCCACTCTTCCCCCTGCTTTTCCAGCACAATCTCCGGCTTTTCTGCCGCCGCGAGCGAAACGCGATGGATTTCCCCCGGCTCCGCACGGAGAAGCCGAGCCTCCCGATAGCGCCAGACAGGTTTCTCCAGATCGTTGACGATCCAGGATGGCACCAGCTCGGCGTGGGGTGAATCATTCAACCTCACGTACACGTTCCCGCCGGTACGCGCTGGGGCACCGATCTGCAGAGTAACCGCCGGTCCGGAGCGCGGCGTGAGACGGATCGTGGCGGTCGGAGCATCCAGGCCCAAATCGGCGGTGAGACCCTTCAGCTCGACCTGCCCCTGCGAGCTGAGGCCGAGAATCGAGGAAAGCAGCGACTCCACCATCGATACGTCCGCCGGCGCTGATACCGGCGACTGCATATTCCAGCCCTCTGCGGTCCGTTCAAGCGCGGCAGTTTCGGCACGTGGCGTCGTCAGGTCGACTCGGACGATATCGGCGGCCGTCAGGGAAAACAGCTTACGGGCAGCTTCCGTCTGCGCGGGTGGTTTTGACCCGTTCCGCGTCAGCAGCGCCAAGGCTCCCAAAACCCCCAGGATCAGCAGCAGGATGACGGTGGTTCGGAAGTTCATCGCATCAATCCCGTCGCTTGAAGTACATCGCAATCCCCGCGGCGACAACGGCCCCCGGGATTCCCACCAGCAGAAGCCCGATGCGCCACGCGTTCAGCGTGGAGACCGACATCGGGCGGATGCGGCTAACTTCCATCGCTGCCGGCGAAATCGCGATCATCGAGTCCATCTTTGCCAGCCAGAAAATCGCATTCATGAAAAGCTCGGCATTGCCGGGGAAGCGGGCCGCCCGGATGTTCTGCTGGGCAAGTTCGGAATCCAGCAGTGTCACTTCCGGGAAATCGAAGGCGAACCGGGGGCATCCGATCACAACCAGTCGCCCCGCCCCCTCCTTTTCCGCCGCCGCTCCCACCGTGAGCGGACCGGGAAGATCGCCCTTCTCCGGCTCGAACGTCACCCGTTGGCCGGCTTCCAGAGCCGCCTGATCGCTTTCCCCCCACGTTTTCAGGGGTGTGATCAATGGAAGAATCGGCGAAACGGCGACTTTCTCGACCGACCGCGTCGTAACCGGCACGGGATAGATGATCAGCGAATCAAGCGAGCGGAGCGTCCGGGTGATCACGTGATCGCCGTATTCGTTCAGCAGGAAGACCATTTGCGAACGAAGGGCGTCCTGCACCTCATCGGGGAGCCGGCCGTCGGGTGCTTCCACGGCTTCGTGCACCGCCACGAGGTCGGATTTGACCTCAATTCCCCAACCGGAGAGGGCTTCCTCCAGACCGCCCACTCGCGGCGCAACGATCACCAGTGCTGAACCTCCGCGGTCGAGATGTCGTTTCAGCTCGGCACCGACGGGTGCAGGCAAACCGGCCTGCGTAGGAAAGGCCAGCACAACCCAGATCGCGTCTTTCAGCTGCTCTTCGTCGGGTTCCGGCGCGGCCGCCATGCCACGCATCTGCGACTGAATGGCCCACTGGCCGGAGACGTCCTTTTCCAGGACTTCGAAATTGTAATCTCGAAGTCGCTGGCCGACCTCGCTCAACACCCCCTGCTGCATGCCCAGGAAGCCGGGTTCGGTCAACGGGGGTCCGCCGGGCCGGATGAACGCAACTTTCCTCTTTTGCGGGTCATTGATCGCCAGGATCGCGGTCGTGATGATCTGCTCCCCGGCGAACTGGGGCTTGAGTGTGGCCTCGGTGCGACCGGAGCGATCGACCTGAGTTTTCCAGATCTGTTCAGCAGGAATAATCCGGATGTCGTTCTCACCCATTACGAGAATGGGATCGCGTTGCTGGAGGCTGCGGCGCAGGGTATCAAGCTTCAGGTCGCCGAGTTTGTCGATCGTCTGGATGACTTCGTCGCAGATTTTCTTGATTTCCTGATAGCGCGGCAGGCTCGCGGTCATATACTGGCGCAGTTCGGCGGGAATCTTTTCGTTCCCCTGGGCCTGGTTCAACCGCTGGATGATCGCCTCGACTCGCGAGGAAAGCGCCGCAATCCCGGTATCGGGCAGAAGCCCCCCGTCGCGGACGATCATCGCCATCCCTCGGTAGTCGGGAACCTTCTTTTTCAACTCGCGGTCGATCGTGGCCTTGACCGTGTCCAGCAGAGCCGGGAAGCCGTCAACAGTGTTCACGATCTCGCGGAACGTGGCCCGGGTTTCACGATCAATCTCGGCCGGAGGCCTGAGCTTGCGGATTTCCTCCAGCTCAGCGGCGCAGAGACTGACGATCTGCTCATGCTGACGCGCGTAGGCGTCCAGGAAGTTCTTGTAAGCCTGAATCTCCCCGCCGTATTTCTGCTCCACTTCGGCGATGAGGGCGTTTTCCTTGACCGGCTCTTTGAGAGTGTCGATTGAGTCGACGGTGATGTTCCGACCTTTGGTCTGGTATTCTGCCAGGAGGTCTCGGAGAATCTGGATTCTCCGCGCGGCCTCGGCGTTGCGCGCCTCCCAGAGGCGCATCTCGTCGGCCGTGGGATCCCGCGGGGGCGGGGGCAGCTTGTGGAGGCTGACGATCTTGACCGGTTTCTCATTCTGCCGGATGACGCTGATCGTCTGCGGTTTGAGGCTGTACAGCCCGGCGGCGGTCATATCAAACCGGCGTGCCCGGGACTGCACCAGGTAGACCAGAAGGGCTGCGATGGCCACAACCACAATGCTGGATACAACGACGTTGGCTCCATACTTCAGCCAACGTTCCCGTTGCGATGCTGGACGCGCCGTGTCGGTCATTTCCATCTTTGAGATTCAACGACTTTGACCGTAAGGAACAGAAACACGCAGGTGGCGGCCGCGAAGAAGACCACGTGCCCCAGGTCGATCACACCTTTGCTGAAGTCGGTGTACCGGGCGAAGACGCACTGATCCGCCACCTTTCTCCAGAATCCTCCCAGAGCCGTCCGGGTTGTGACCCACCACGGCACGATGGTCACGACGAACAGCACCGTAGCCGCCAGGACTGCCGCCACAACCTGGCTCCGGGTGACTGAAGAGCAGAACAGGCCGACCGCGGCGAACAAGCCGCCAACCAACAGGATTCCCAGATACCCGGAAACGACCGGGCCGAAGTCCAGCCGGCCGTACAGACCCAGCAGGGCGACGTACAACAGGGTCGGCGACAGCAGGAACAGGAAGAACGAGAAAGCGCCCAGGAATTTGCCGATCACCACATCGGTTTCGGTGAGAGGCGCGGTCATCAGCGTCTCGAAAGTACCCGAGCTCCACTCTTGGGCAAGCAGCCCCATGCACAAGACGGGCACGACGAACACCAGCAGCCAGACCATCCACTCAAAGAGGGTTCGCATCGCCACCGGCTGTCCCGGCCGGAAATCGTTCCAGAACAGGATTCCGCAGGTCAGGAGAAACAGCGTCATCGCGACGTACGCGACGGGCGAATAGAAGTAGCTGGCCAGTTCCCGACGGGCGATGGTGATTGCCACTGCCATGGCATCAATCCTGTCTCAGCGATTGCTTTCTGAACCAACTCACGGAAGAACCCCGTTGATTGCGGCCGCGGGCCGGAAGCGCTCACCCCCCGTTGTCCTCGACCCGACGCGCCGCCTGCTCGGCCGTCACTTGCACGAAAAACTCCTCGAGCGTCGCGTGCTCGAGGCGGATTTCCCGCAGCGGCCATCCATGCTGGATGACTGTGCGCGCCGCCTCTTCGCGCACGTCATATCCATCCTTCTGTCGAAGCGCCGCGACCACCGGCCGGCCGTTTGAGGCATCTTCCGTGAGGATCTGCACTTCGGCGACACCGCTGACGCGCTCCAGAGCCTGTCGCACCTCACGAGCCGGCCCGCGGCATTCCACAAGAACGCGCGCCTGCATGCGCCGGCTCTGCCGAAGCTCGTCCGGAGATCCGCGCGCCACGATTCTGCCTCCCGCGATAACCACACAATCATCACACACCGCTTCTACCTCGGGCAGGATGTGCGTCGAAAGCAGCACCGTATGATCCCCGCCCAGTTCGCGGATCAGTTTGCGGGTTTCCACAATCTGCGAGGGATCAAGCCCGACTGTCGGCTCATCGAGAATCAGCACCGGCGGATTGTGCAGCAGAGCGTCGGCTAACCCCACGCGCTGCCGATATCCCTTGGAAAGATGCCCGATGGTTTTCCACTCGACGGATTTCAGCCAGCATCGTTCCAGAGCGCGGCCGATCTGATTCTGACGGGCGGTGCGATCCAGACCGCGCAGACGGGCGCGGAAGTCGAGGTACTCCCGGACCTTCATTTCCGGGTACAGCGGCACATTCTCCGGCAGATATCCCAGCCGCCGCCGGACCTGCACGGATTGGTGAAAAATGTCGAAACCGTCGATGAGAGCCGTGCCGGCGGTGGGGGCCAGATAGCAGCAGAGCATCTTCATGGTCGTGCTCTTGCCGGCGCCATTCGGCCCGAGGAAGCCCACGATCTTTCCGGGGGCCACTTGGAAAGTGACCCGATCTACCGCAACCGTCCCGCCGTAATGCTTGGTGAGTGCTCTGACGTCAATCACGGTCCAAAGGCTCCGCGATTCTCCCGCCCATTCTCTTAGGGCGCAAGGCCGCAGCCGTCAACTCTTGGGAAGCCCTGTGCGGCTTGAAAGTTGCACTCAGAGGGGTGATCAGAACTCGATTCCGACGATATCGGCCTCAAAAACCAGCGACCCGTTGACAATCCCCTGAGTTGCGCAACAGATGCGATGATGACGCTCCCACTTCTTCTTGCACAGGACGTACAACCGCTGCCCGGGCACAACCTGTTGACGGAACTTGCAGGCCTCAACCCCTCCGAATCCCACGAAGCCCTGCCATTTCAGCACACGCTTGATGTAGAACGAGGCAAGCTGCCCGGCCAATTCGATCATCAGCACCCCTGGAAACAACGGCCGGCCTGGAATGTGCCCCGAAACCCAGAATTCATCAGCCCGGATGTCGCGGTATCCGATTAGCGCATGATTCTGCTCGTCGACGTAAACGACCCCCTGGAGCATTTCGAATGCGTCGCGATGGGGGTTCACCTGACGGATCACCTCCGGCCCGTAGAGCGTGCGGTTCAAATCGATGCCGGTCAGGTCAAAAAGGAATTGCGGTGGCATTTCCGTAAGTCCTGTTCTGACAAATGATTAGCGGCCACGCCCGCAGATTGCC
>JAVQWE010000114.1:0-7765 GCA_033579175.1 Phycisphaerales bacterium
CGTTTGCGATCGCAAACGAGTTAACGTTGATCGTGTTGTTCAGGGTCGAATTGTTCAGCGGAATGATCGCAGGTGCCGTGGATGCCGAGGCATTCTGCAACGTGATCGGCCCGCCCGGCAGCCCGCCGTTGACGTAACTTACGGTGGTGTTGTTTCCTCCGTTGATCACCACCGGACCGTTGCCGCTTCCCACCCCCAGGAAGCTCACCTGGGCGGTGAAACCCGAGTTGCTGATCAGAAAACCTCCCCCGTTGCTGACCGTCCCGTTAAACAGAGCCCGGCCGTTGGGAATGATGAACCGCCCGGCACCGGTCACATTTCCGTTGAACACCGTCGCACCGGTGCCCCCACCGCCGCCGCCCTGAAGGTTTACGCTGCTTCGCAGTTCAATGTTGCCATTGAAGGTCTGTGAACCGGAGGTGTTGCTCAGCGGACTGAGACGGCTGACGATCGAAAACGTCAGCGGCAGCCCCATCGCGGTTTCGGCCGCGTTATCGACGATCAGATCGCGATCGAAGACGGCATTGGCGCCGGCTCCGCTGAAGGCGAGGGTCGGCACCGTCCCGATCAGATCGACATCATTCTCCGGCACACCCAGCGTAATGGCGCCGAGTCCGCTTCCGGTCTGGCTGACGTTGAGGTTCAGCGTCCCTGAGCGGACTCGGATCGGTCCGGAAAACGTGTTTGTGTTGAGGTTCATCGTAGCGCCGTGAACCGTCAACTCCCCTGAAAGCCCTGAGAGATTCCCCGAAAGCGTGCCGGTCCCGCTGGCAGCGATCAGCCCGTCAGAACCTGTGATCGCACTGCTGATGACATTCGTTCCGAAAAGCACTCCGGGACTGGATCCGAAGTTGAGTGTGCCTCCCGTGATCGTCCCCGTGCCGGTGGCCTGAAGCAGCATCCCGGAGCTTACCGTCAGCGAGTCAGCGGCGCCGATCGTAAGTGTCAGCGATGCCGACCGCTTCAGCGCGTTGATCGTCTGGGTGGGCGCTGTGGCGGCCGCGGCCAGCGAAACGTTGGCTCCGGGGGTGC
Organism: Phycisphaerales bacterium; assembly: GCA_033579175.1. GTDB lineage: Bacteria > Planctomycetota > Phycisphaerae > Tepidisphaerales > Tepidisphaeraceae > JAVQWE01. The sequence goes on from JAVQWE010000114.1 coordinate 1,033, forward strand.
TGAAATCTGAGGCGTATGCGGTGAAGGGTGTAAGCCCGGTCGTTCCGCTGTAGGTCAGAAAATCGCTCGTCGATACGATTCGCCGAAGGATGCCTGTGGCGTCTGCAGGCGGAACCGTTCCCTGAAACTTCAGCTGAGCGTTTCCACCGAGCGTGTTGCCGGTGCCCGTGGCGCTCACCTGCAGCGTTGCCCGGCTGGCGACGGTGAGGTTACCGCTGCCGGTGAGAATCACCGAGCCACCACCGTTGGGCGTGATGGTCACGATATTGTGCCCTCCGACGGCCGTGAGGTTGCCAAACGTCTCCGTCGCCGCCGCGCCGGCCAGCCCCCGGTAGGTGAAGTTGCCGTCACGCAGCACCAGCGTGGCGTTGTCATTGATCCGGTTATTGTTCTGAGCCTGCGGAACCGCCGGCTGAATCAGCCCGTTGGCGCCCAGCGATCCGTTGTTGTCCAGAATGAAGGTCGTGCCCGCTGACGCCTCGATCGTCATCGCATTGGGAAACGATCCGTTGGCACCCACCAGTGCAAAACTGCTGCCCGCAAAGCCGGCGACAAGTCCCGTGACCTTGATCGCACTGGAGGCATTAACGCCTGCCGCGATGCTCGAACCGCTGTTCAGCACCGTCGGGCCGGTGTAGGTGTTGTTGGCATACAGGCCGATACCATCCACCGATCCGAACGTGCCGGCCGAGGTGACCCCGATCGTCTTCACCAGAGAGCCGTTATGAATCGGACCGGTGAACATCAGCGCCGTGTGCAGTCCCACCAGACTCGTCAGGCCGCAGCGAACCACCTGAGTGCCCCCGCCAAGGTCAAGATTGGCGGCGATGGAGTTCCCGCCTGCGTTGGCCGTGACTCCGAGAACGCTGATATCACCGTTCACCTGAATTGTGCCGCTCCCGATGACACCGTTGTTGGCGTTGAGCGTGTTATTCCAGGGGGCCGATGGATTCTGGTTGGTGAAAGTCAGTTCCCCCACGCGAATGTGGTTGCTTGCGACATCCAGTTAGCCGGTTCCGATGCTTACGCGGGTGGACTGCGGCAGCGCCGCTTGCGTCATCACCCGCAAGGTTCCCCCATTGATCGTCCCGACGGTGCCGCCGATCAGCACGTCGGCACGCTTGAATCCGTTGCTCGTAATCGGGATTGCGCCAGTGTGATTGCCCGCCCCACTGATCTCCAGCGCTCCCGGGCCGATCTTCTGGAAGCCCACAGAGCTGGTCAGTGGCGTCGTCACCAGCGCCGAGGCCCCTGCCGCGACGTTCACGACCCCGGTGGTCTCGGTGCTCACACCCTGCTGGAAAGTAATGGGCCCAGGGCCATCCAGCACATAGCCCGGATTTCGAAAGGCGATGCTGTCGACGACGATCGGCTGCGCGACCTGGATCGTTCCCACCCCGGTTGAGCCGAAGATCGCACCGTCGATGCTGGCGTTGTTCCACGAACCGGAGCTCCAGTTCGGGCTGGTGGTGTTCCAGAGGAAATCCCCCCCAGCGTTGGTCCAGGTGACATCGGCGGCACCAGCCGTGCAGGACAGTCCGACGGCAGTCACGGCCGCCAGGAGGGTTGCACGACGGGGAAGTCGACGATTACGCATCGCACACCTGCTTTCTCTGCCCGAGGGGACTGCGTCGGCATCTGGAAAACCTCGGAGATCGCCCCACAGCCTCCGACGACACGCCGCGCACTCTACCCGACGCGGTAATTTTCTTCAACATTTTCTTTAGAGAAATTTCTAGACATCAACTATCGAGGGGCCTACCATTTACGGCGTCGGGGTGTAATCGGTCACTATCGATCGGAACCGATGAGCGACACCATGTTGGCTTCCCACCGCTCAAATCAGAGGAAACAGAAACCCGCTGAAAGTGTATAACATCTTGTCGATTAATCACTTGCAGCCACAACGCCCTGATGCCAATGAATCGCACCGAGCTCCATGAAGAATTGACCGGAAGCGTACACCGGGTGCGGGGGTCTCTAACGGACCTGATTGCCAGTGTCGGCGGCGATCCCCGCAAGCCTCAGGATGTCAGCCGACGCTTCGGTGTCGATAAGTCATTGGCTTGGAAGATCTCCCGAATCATCAAGTCTCCCGACCCCGGCGCCGCCTTGCCGCATGTTCCGGGCGAGGCGGCGCTGGACATCTTTCTGCAGGCCATGCAGCGAGCCGGTGCCGCCCAGGACTCGCTGAATCGGGCCCGTCAGGCAATCAGTGATTTCCATCGGGTTGTGCAGCATCACGTTGGTGATCGACCCACTCTGGAGCTGGTGCTCGATGCCCTGCCCTCCCGCGCTTCCGATCGACTGGCGCTCAGTCGCAAGCTGGCCTTTCGCGGCAACAGTGGCATCTGGGGTGTTCAGGCTCGGGTTCGGGTAAACACGATCTTCCTCGCCCCCAATCGCTCCGAGCCGCACATGATCGACTGCCTTTCGATCGGTGGATGGGTAGACTTCCGGCGGCTGCGCCCGGACGCGCAATGGACCCTCTTCCGCCGGAGGGCATATCGCGGAAATGACTCGCTCACGCCGCAGGGAATCCCGCTCGATCCTGACGACAATCCGCACGGGCCCATGCTGCTGAAGGACTTTTGCAGTTCGGGATTGCCCCCGATTCTCGCGACAGAAGAAGACGGTGCGGTGCTGTATGAGCTGGGGCCGAGTCCGGTCGGCAACACCGGCGCGTTCTCCTGTTTCTATGGCTCCCTCAGCCGCAAGCTGGGCTCCCGCTTCCGCCAGAAGCCGGAAGATCGGGCCGAGTTTCATGCCATGATCTCCGCGCCGGTGCAGACGCTCATGTTTGACATGATCGTGCATCACTCGCTTTCGTTCGCCCTCGATCCCACCTTGCGCGTTTACGGCCAGGTCGCGTCTGACTTCTGGGCCAGAGAAAAACGCCATGTCCTGCCGATTGCAGCCGATCAGCATCAGCTCGGGGCGCGCCCTCCGGAAGTGAGCACTCCCCTCGTCCGGGAGTACTCGCGCCTCGTTGAGCATGCGTTTTCCCGCGCCGGATGGGACGCGCGCGATTTCGTCGGCAAGCGGTTTCAGATCGAATATCCCCCATTTCCTTCTACCGTCGTCGTGAGCGCGCCCCTGGAACCAGCCCCGTCGGAGAACGCGGCGGAAGGGGACAGTCGGCTCAATCGCGGATGAATGCCAGTGCCGCCCAGGCTTTGAAGTCGATCAATCGTCCCTCGGCAGTTCGGGCGCGCAACCAATCGGCCAATTGATCGACAGGCACCTCCAGAACCGTGATCTGCTCCGACGCGTCCCCCCCGCCACCAGAAACACGCCGCAGACCTTCAGCCCGATAGAGCACGACGATTTCGTCAGTCAGCCCCGCCGACGATGGCCCCCTGGCCAGCAACGTGAAGCGATCGGCGTCATAGCCGGTTTCTTCGATCAACTCGCGTCGGGCGGCCTCGGCGAGCGCTTCCTCCCGGGCAAGCTCCGTGTCGCCGGCCAGCCCTGCCGGAACTTCGATCACCCTGGCGTTGACCGCCCGGCGGTATTGCTCGACCAGCAGCAGCTTTCGCTGCGGGGTGACGGCGATGATCCCGACCACACCGCGGGCGCCGATACGCTGGGCAAATTCCCACGTATCGCGCGAGAGCAATCGCAGGTATTTTCCCTCCCCCAGAAGCTGATCCTGACTGTGACTCACGCCGCGGTTACTCCCAGGCTCGAACCAGTTCCGCGATCTGCTGCGAATACTCTACCTGCTGCACCCACTCCGCCGGCCATGCGTCGATCCCCCGATGTGCCCCCGCCAACGCCCCGGTGATGGCGGCGATGGAATCGCTGTCTCCACCACTGGTTGCCGCAAGACGAACCGCGCGCACCGGATCCTTCGGGTGCAGAAGAAAGCAGAACAGCGCGCAGGCGAGGGCCTCTTCCGCGACCCATCCTTCCCCGCAGACCGTGCAGGGGTCCGAAGGCTGAGTGTCCAGCGCCAGGGCATCTTCCACCCAGTTCAGAGCGCTGAGGCACTGCTGCCACCCCAGCCGGATAAAATCCTGTGGGGAAGCGAATTCCGGCCGTTCCCACAGGCGCCCGAGCCAGCGTTCGTGATACACCGTCTGCTGCGATCGCGCGTATTCGCGCAACCTTTCACACAAGCCGGCCGGGTCACCCCCGGCGGATAAATCCGCTACCGCCGCCGCGGTCAAGTCCGATGCCGCCAACGCCGTCGGGTGCCCATGGGTGAGAACTGCCTGAAACTGGGCAATGGCACCACGCAGGCTGGAGGTGACTCCGTCATAATCGAAATTCAGCAGCCCCACCGGCGCCACCCGCATGTTGGCCCCGCACCCCTTGGAATTGATGGCTGTCGCCTCAAGCCAGTCGCAGCCTGTAGCCAAGCTCAGACTTGCCCGCACGCAGCTGGTGCCCGGAGCGCGATCGTTTTCCGCACTTTCATTCCACTCCACCAGCCGCCGGCGCAACGCGGCCTCCAGTGCCGCGGGACTGAACGGCCGTGGCGTCTCGAGCAGTGCCCACGCCACGGCAAGCGTGAGCTGAGTATCATCCGTCACCGTCGGACCCGGACGGGACGGACCCTCCGGCCCGAAGCGCGCGACGATCTGGTCATGGGAGATGAATTCGGTGGCGGCCCCCAGTGAATCGCCGATCGCCACCCCATACAGAACGCCGGCGGCCAATTGTCCCCTGGTCATGGTAAGCACCACTTCCCCACAGGCAGAAGCCTACCGAGCGGCTTACAGCGCCCGCAAGTCCGGTGCTGTTCCACCCACAGACCCGACGCGAAACCGTCTCCACCAGAAATCGTCTTCACCACGGCGATGCCGCGGCCGCCGCGGCTGCGCCAGCCACCTTCCTTGAACGCAACGCGAGGTTTCACCCGTCCGGTAGATTGGCCCGCGGCGTCTGAACCGCCCCTGCGGAAGAGCCACCCTCGGTGGTGGCCCGATTCATAATGCTTTCAACAGTACTTTGACCACTCGATTCAGGCCGCTGCGGGCATTTGAGACGAACTGCTGGAAAATCTTGTTCGTCACGCTCATGAACTCTTCCATGTTGGCCAGGCGCTCGCGGGTGGCCTGCACCTGCGGCTGTCGCGCCGCGGCTTTTCCCAGGGACGATTCGTCCAGCATCTGCTGGCATCGTTTGATCGTCTCCAGCACGGGGTCCATCTCGCGGCGTTTCCGCTCGGCGGCAATGATCGAGAAGATTTCCCATACGTCCGAGAGGCTCTCAAAATACTCGCGGCGTTCGCCACGTCGATGTAAGCGGCGAATGATGCCCCAATCGCACAGGGCACGAAGATTCATGCTGGCATTGCCCCGGGAGATGTTCAGCCGCTGCATGACGTCATCGGTGCATTGCGGGGTGGCGGTGATGTAGCACAACGCATGAATCTCGGCCATGGTGCGGTTGATTCCCCAGGTCGCGCCCATTTCGCCCCATCGGCGGATGAACTCGTCCTGAGCCAGGCGGAGGAGCTGATCGGGGTCGCGGGTGCGCGGCTCCTGAGGATGGTCAACCGCGGTTTCCGACAATGGGCTGACGGGAAGGGTGGCAGGCATGGAAATCTCCGTTGTTTCAGAATTTATTGAAATTCTACGACACAGCAAAACTTGAAGGGATTTTTCAACGGAAGTGAAACCTCTTGATGGGGCGCGCTGCGTCGGTTCCAACCGCTGGCCCGCGTCTCCTCGGCTGGCGCGGGGGGGCGCAACAGGATGCAGATTTGCCGTAAGTCTATTGACAGCAATAGCTTACGAACGACCAGCCTTGGCCATTCGATCCGCCGCCGGGCTTCCGGGGGGCCTTTGAGAGGGAAGATTCGACGTGTTGACCGACTCTATTGAATGACCAGCCGGCCCGCCGGCAGAATGGAATCGTGGAGCGCATTTGCCGACGGACGAATCGCTGCTGATCCGCGATTTGAAGAACGGCTCGGCTCGGGCGTATCAGCTCGTGCTGGAAAAGCACGGGCCATCGTTGTTGCGCCTGGCGACTGCGCTTCTGGGCAACGCCGCCGACGCCGAAGACGTGCTTCAACAGACGATGCTCAGCTCGCTCACGTCCATCGGTTCGTTCCGCGGGGAAGCGGCCCTGAAGACCTGGCTGACGCGCATCCTTCTGAATCAGATCAGTCGGGTGCGAAAACAGCGTGCGACCCGTTCGGCGCTATCGCTGGAACGCGACCTGCCCCCCACCCCTCCGGCGCGGGGTAGCGTTTCGTCCCTGGTAGCAGCCAAGGCCGATGTGATGACCATGCTGGCCTCGCTTTCCAGTGAGCACCGCGACATCCTGACGCTGCGGGAACTGGAGGGCCTTTCGTATCGGGAGATCGCCGACGTACTGGGCATCCCCCAGGGAACGGTGGAATCGCGCCTCTTCCGGGCGCGGGAGCAGTTAAAGCAGAAGTTCGCCGGGTACGAATATGAGTAGCTGCGATCAATGGCAGTCGATTCAGCGTGCCGTCGATGGCGAGGCTTCGCCGGCCGCCCGCGTGCTGGCGGCGCAGCACGTGCGTCAGTGCCAGGCCTGTCGGACGGTTCTTCGATCGACGTTGCGGATTCGCCGTGCGATCCGGTCGATTCCGCTCCTGCCTCTGGACCCGGCGCTGTCACGCCGCATTCAGGCCGCATTGATGCTGCAGCGCGCCAGATTGTTGCAGACCTGGCTCCGGCGCACGCCGGCGCACGCCGCCACCATCCTTGTTGGCTGCACTCTGCTGAGCCTGCGGGGAGGGGCTGCCAAT
>JAVQWE010000115.1:0-7762 GCA_033579175.1 Phycisphaerales bacterium
GAGACGGCCCGGGCACCCCTCGGCTTTACCCGGATCGTAAACGGCTCCACTGTTGCTTCGGAATGCCCACGGACTGCCCCGGTGAAAGGATCGCCAGGATCGGAGGGCAATCGGAAGCGACAACCTTCGGTACAGGGCAATAAACTGCCCGCCTTCACGACCCATGGTCGTAACCTGATCGAGAAGGATTTGTAGACCGTTGGGGGTGCGTCTGCTCATGAGATTGCCGATCTCTCCGGCCGGTCGTTTCCATCCGGGGTATATCACCCTCCAAGCAACTGCCGGCTCTCTTCCACATATCTGCGCATCGCCGAGGGTGTCAGCGAACGCCACGCGAGAAACTGCTTGCGCAGTTCTGTCAGGAACGTTCGATTCATGCGATACCAGCTTCCGTCATCTCCACTGAGACGCTTCAATTGCACGTGCACTTCAAAAATGTTGTCCTCCGACCCGGATTGGATTTTCAGGTCCATCTGCTGGCGCACCCCCAGATCAAAGGGAGTCAGCCAGATCAGCGAGCGAATCCCCCGGACCCTGCCGTCTTCTGCAAAGGGCTCGATCCGATCGGCCGAGAACTTGCCGATGCTGCCTTCCTGATGATCGCGCAGAAACTCCGCCAGGTAGGCGACGACGCCGTCGGCGGCGGTGCGGTTGATCGTGAATGGCAGGGTGGCGTGGATGATATCGCCTTGTGGACGGGGTACCTGCCAGGTGCGATCAATGCTGGGAGCAGCAATTCTGCTGGCCAGACGTGCCGGCACCAGGGCGCTCAGCAGCACCACCAGCAGGATCAGGCCCATGGTCAGGATCGCGCTGGTGCCGGAATAGTTCAGCGTCGCGCCACCCAGCCAACCGAGGTTGGCCAGCAGCGTACCCAGCGCCTGGCCAATGATGTAACCGAAGACCGTGCCGATCAGCCCGTAGGTCAGCGCCTCAGCCACGAACAGCGCTCCCACGTGAAGTGGCGCCAGGCCCAGCGAGGTGTAAACATGAATTTCCCGACGGCGCTCGGCGATGGACCCCATCATCGTGTTGAAAATGATCATCCCCCCGATCAGCAGTGGAATCGCCACGCGCCCCCCGCCGCTGACATCGGCCAGATTGCTGGCGGCGATCAGCCTCACGCCGTCGTCAAAGCCGGCAAAAAGCGCCAGTCCGAAACGTCGGCTCAGCTCATCGCTGATCTGCTTCACCTGCTGCTGGTCGGGCAGTCGGAACCCGATGCTGCGCAAGGTGCCGTTGGGAAGCATCGCGCTGATCCGGGCAGGAACGATCGCCACCTGGGCGCTGGAAAGATGCTCGTATTGTGTCTGAGCATCGGCCAGACCGTCGTCGATGTCCAGCGCGGTGGCCGATTCGTCATCCATACGACGACCGCTCGCATCCAGCAGACCCGTGGTATATCGAAGCGGTGTAATCGGCTCGCCGGGGAGCGTGAACACTTTCTGATCGAATTCGTCCGGATCAAAGACGGCGGCGACCTGCAGTTCGATCCCCCCCAGGCGGACCCGGTCGCCCCGGCTGACGGCAAGCTGCTGCGCCATGGGCCGACTCAGGAAGATGACGTCCTGCTGCCCCTTCTCAAGACGGTCGAATTCGCGCGGTCCGATCACCTCTGCGATGCGGGAAAGTTCCGCCTCACCCGGGGAAAGCCCCAGGAGCGCCGCGCCTGCAGATCGTATGGTTCCCTGCCTGTCGCGGGAGGTGATGGCAATCTGGTCCCGTGGCTCCGACGCCGAGACATTCCACCATCGCTCAACAATACGGACTTCTGGCCCAACAATGGCGGCGACATTCTGCACGATCGGCCCGGTCATCGGCCGGAAGCTTCTCTGGCGGATCATGATCCCCGGGTGACTGGCGCTCTGACCGGTAAAGACGCTGCGCGTACCCACATAAGTTCTGGCGCTGGTGAAGCACAGCACCGCAAAGGTAATCAGCACGATGGTCAGGCTTGTCAGCGCGGTCCGGAACTTCCGCTTGCGCATGTTGGCGATCCCCAGCAGCACCGCGCTCATCAGCACGCTGGCCCGCGCCAGACTCGCGCCCTCCGTGCTGCCGCGAGTGCTGCGCAGCCGCTTGAGTTCCACGTCGAAACGGCTGTATACGACGAAAATCACCACCGCCGACATGAAAATGATCGCGAAGGCCAGGATGATGATCAGCGGGCTGGTGGAAATCTTGAACGCCGGATGAAACGACCACAAAGCCGCTGTCATCAGGGCGAAAATCAGCGCAGTAAAGGTTATCTGCCGGTAGACATTGGCCGTGCCCACCAGCAGGCGCTCCATGCAGAAGCTGAAGGGCGCGCACAGCAGCAGCAGGAAAATTGCCCCGCGCACCACGTCGCTGGCCAGAGCGCGTGTGGCATCGTACACCCGCGCTTCATTGGCCCAGGCGCCGTTGGCATCCCGGACCAGAGCAACCGCATCATTCTGAGTCAGTGCTTCGCGGGCATTCTGCAGTTGCCGCGCCGCCGTCGAATGCAGGTCGTCGATCAACGTGCTTCGGACACCGGCTTTGCGATATTCCGTCAACCGCTGACGATCCAGCAGAAGAAAGTCGCGAGCGGTGGCCAGAGCGAGCGGACCCAGCTCGTTCAGTTCACGGATGGAAAACCCCCTTGCTCCCCCGCGGGCGCCTTGCGCAGACCCCTCTTCAGGCATATTCAGCAGCAACAGTCGGTTTCCGATTCTTCCATATCGAAACAGCAGATTTGCAATCGTACCCGGCTCGAGAAATCCGGCGAGTATCTGCCGGTGCAGCAGCAGGTTGAAACGCTGCGGATCGGCGTTGCGACGCGCATCCAGGGGGACAACCTCTCCCAGCTCCTGCAGATATCTCGGGTCATACAGCCCGAACAGCGAGAATTCCTCGCAACCGAACACCAGAATCTTCTGAGGAGGGACCTCCAGGCGGATGTCGGCATACTGCCGCAGCTCGCCCGACTGCTTTCCCAGGTCACTGCAGGCCACAACCGCTCCGGTGCCGCGCTCCAGACGGTACGCCTGCGTGTTGATGAAGTGCATCCCCGCCGCGGGGGAAGGTGAGGTGACCAGTTGCGGCAGGCCTTCGATGCGGTATTTTCCCTCCGCATCGCTCTGCACGACTTCCGTGCGTCGAACGCCACAGGCATATCCCACGGCCGGCTGGAGCTGCGGAATGCGTCGGGTAACGTTGGTTGTGTAGTAGTAGCTGATCAGGAAGCCTTCACGAGGCAGATCAGGCACGGGTCGGCCCGTAGCCGGGCTGACAACCTGGCCTTCGAGCGAATTCCGTTGCCGCTTCGGTTCGCTGCGACCTGCGAATCTCGGATCGTTCCAGGCCCGGATGATCCACTCGCTCACCGCGCGAACCTGTGGCAAAAGCGCCTCATAATGAATGCGCCGGGGATGGTCAACCGGCGTATCGCGCGCCAAACGCAGGTCGTCCAGCGTCGCCAGGGTCATCGCGGGAATTCCCCAGGCCTGAGCCATTTCGGTTGGCAACGCCAGCGGCGCACAAAGGTACGACTGCGGAGGACGAACCTGTGAAAGGGTTTCGAACGTCAGGACATGTTGTAATCTGCCCCACCAGCCCGCGGATGCATCGTTCTGCTGCACGCGTCGGTCCAGCTCCATTGCCCAGTCGCGGTAGTCCTGCAGGTTCACCAGCGCGTTGGATCGCTGGAACCACCCCCAGAACAGCGGCCCGACCCGCGAACCCGAATCCGAAAGATCCAGCCCGATCTGCAGATCGATCAGTCGCTGACTGACATCCCGTTCGTCCGGATCGCGATTGCGACCCAATCCCTCCGCCAGCCACTCATACAGTTGCACACGCTGCTGGAGTTGCGCCTGTCGTGCGCCATAGTCCTCCAGAAGCCGGCCGAGACGGGCTCGGGCACGCTCCAGGAATTGCCGCCCGTCGGCGATCAGATTCGGCTCTGTCAGTCGCTTGGGGTCAGACTGGAAGGCAAAACGCACAACGTTCAACTGGATCGTCCGCGCTTCCAGTTCCTGCCGTCGCTGTAGAAGCTCCGGCGTCAATTCCTCGGTACGTTGCCTGCGGATGCGGAACAACTCGTCCTGCGCAAGCGTGGATTCGGTTTCCACCAGCTTGATGATGCGATCCATCAGCCGTCGGTCGGAATCGACATCCAGTCGTGAAGGGTCTCCGTCGAGCTTTCTCAGGCGATTCAGATCGGCCTCAACCGCTGTCTGCTCCCGGGCGAGCTGATTCAACTGCCGACGCCACTGACGCGGTGGATCGGCCAGCGCCATCAGCATGTTCCGCTGACCGAGCATCTGTATGGAATCCCCGGAAGTGAAGCAGAAGACCACGGGACGCTGGGGCGGACTGGCTGCGAATTTCCGCAGCAGCCCCAGGGCGACGGCCGTCTGCACCGCCTGGCTGGCGCCCGGGGCAAGGTCGGGTACGAGCCCGCTGGAATCGATCGGAGCCGTGATCAGCAGCGCTGCCGGCGGCTTTCCAGCCGGGTCGGTCGATTGTCCGCTCTTCAGCAGCACATACAGATTGCTTGCGATCCGTGGCTGCCAGGTCACCGCTGCCCGGATCGTTCCGTGGCGTGCATCCCCTCGGCGGAGCGTTTCGGCCAGGGGACCGGGGGGGATGTAAAACCGAGGCAGGTATGCCGGAATCAGCAATTCGTGGTCGCGCAGATCCACATGCGTGGTATCCGAAGCTCCGAGGATGAGAATCGCCCGTGCCCCGAAATAAGCCGCCTGCTGCCAGGCGGAGCCGGCTGACGCCTCCACCACCGCGATTTGCCCCGCGAGGTCGCGGGGACGGATTTCCGCCAAGGTGGCCTTGCCGCAGTAGACCAGCCGGCCGGAAATCCCGTCGGCGGGTGTGGCGTTCGGGCGGACGCCGGCGGGCCAGAACGGGTAGAGCTCGTGGGAAGATCCGTCCTCCAGCGACAGGCTCGCCGATTCCGTCACCGGCACCATGATCGGGAAATCCTGCTGCCGGAAACTGTCGCCGCCGACTACGGCATTGATTTCACCACGAAGGTATTCGAGCGCGCGTCGATAGCCTTCGGAACCCACGAATCTCGTGGGGTGTGACGACAGCGAATCGACATCCGCGCGCAGCCTTGCCTCATCAAACCCGACCGAGGCCGGGGCGCGGGTCGCCAGCAGGACGCAGCATGTCAAGAGCGTGACGATGCGCATAGGACGCCGATCCACGATCCATCCCCGGCAATGTAATCGCAAACGCGGCGGTTCACACGGTGCCGGGATCGAAAAACGACAGTGATCTGCCGGAAACTGACAGCGCTATCGAACCACTCCGATGGTCAGCAGCACATTGGCCCAGATTGCGGTTTCGGCGGTGGCGATCACAAGGCACACCTCCGGCCCCGCGGCCAGTTCATTGAACTGCGGCTTGGGCAGAAGCGCCGGCGGATCGGAAAAACCGGCGTACTGATGAAGAATCTCCCGGAACCGCGACCAGATCGGAGGATCGGAGGCGAGGGCGTAGGCACCGGTCTTATCCGGTGCCATCAGGTGAACCGCTTCAATGGGCACCGCCTGGCAGATCATCTGTAACGCCGTGCAGCAATCGAGCACGCCCGGCACAAAGTTCGCCCAGACGATCGGGGCGCGCGGGTTCGGCCGATTGACATGCGGGTAATTGCCGTCGGTGATCAGCACCCGGCTGGCGTGCCCGCCGCTGGCCAGGGCCCGCAGAATCTCAGGATGGAGAACCGGAAACTTGAGCATAACGGGGAAATGTCGGGCCAATCGGCGGTGGTTTCAAGAACATCGACGCTACAGCAGGCCCGTTTCCTGCAGAAGATTCGCCGGTTTCCCTGCCGCGCCACCCCTGCATCTTCCGCGGATGTGCTCGGCCGCGCGGCATCCGGCGTCCGGTCACCGCAGGCGACTGGGGGGCATGCCCATCACGCGCTTGAACGCCCGCGAGAAGTGATACTGATCCGCGAAACCGAAATCAGCGGCCAGCTCCTTGATGGTTACTGGCGATCGCCGCAACCTCGCCGCAGCCTCCTGCATCCGCAGGCGCATGAGCTTGCGATAGGGGCTTTCATGGTCAAATCGCCGGAAAAGACGGCATAGATAGGTCTTGTCCACACCGCAGTGATCCGCCAGTTGCTGGATGGATTCCAGCGACAGGGCCTGGTCGATCAGGGTCTCGCGACACCGTTGATAGGTTCCGAAGGCCAGCCCCGCCGCCTTGGACAGCGCGACCGCCGACTCGCCGATCTTGTACATCACCGCCTCAAAGAGGGCACGGCAGATCCGGTCCGACCATGGCGAGGACCGCATCCCGTTGCGGATCAGCTCGTCCATCAGCGCCATCACCTCGGCCGGCGAGCCGGTGCGCACGATCGCTCCGGGGGGCAGACCGCACCGTCGGAGCAGTGCGGCCGCGGCAGTGCCGGTGACATCGATGAAGTATTTGACGAGCCGGTTGGCAGGATCCGTCCGGATGTCGTGTTCCGTGGCCGGACCGTAACAGAAGATGGTTCCCGGCAGCAGCGTTTCCCGCCGACGACCCAGTTCGAGGGTACCTGTGCCGGCGGCGACAAATTCCAGACCGTAATAGGCGAATCGCTTGCGATGGACCCGGTAATCGGCCGACACCTGCTCGCAACCCCCGCTGACCACTGCAATCCCGGGCAGCCGATCGCCGGGCGGGCGGAAGAACCTGCGGCCGGTGACGATCTGCTGCGAAAAAAAGGGGGGAAACCGCGCGTTTTCCGGGCCGGCGGAGGAAGCGGGCAGGTCAATTTCGGGCATCCATTGTGCAAGCCTAGCCATTCTGCCGGCCGGGGCAAGTCCTACAGTGTTGCCGGCTGAGCCCAAAGGACCTGGTATGAAAGCCCCGGATATTCCCAATCGCTGCGGAAAAGACGATCTGATCCTGATCACCGGCGCAGGGGGATTCATCGGAGGCGCGCTGACGCGATATTTCAGCCAACTTGGATTCCGCCGGATTCGCGCCGTCGATCGCAAGCCACTGCCCCAGTGGTATCAGCGCGTCCCGGGCGTGGAGAGCCTCTGTGCCGATCTCAGCAGAGAAGAAAACTGCATCGATGCAGTGAAGGGCGCGGTCGAGGTCTACAACCTCGCGGCCGACATGGGCGGCATGGGCTTCATCGAGCGTTTCCGCGTGGAGTGCCTGCGAAGCGTCCTGATCAACACGCATCTGATCGAGGCGGCGTATCGAGCCGGTGTGCAGCGGTACTTCTTCAGTTCGTCCGCCTGCGCTTACAACACCGAGCTCCAGAAGCATCCCGCCGCCCGGGCACTGAAGGAATCCGATGCCTATCCTGCCCTGGCCGAGCGGGGCTACGGCTGGGAGAAGCTCATCAGCGAGATTTTCTGCCAGGAATACACTGCCGAGCGCGGCTTGCCGACCTTCATCGCAAGATTTCATAACGTCTACGGCCCCTGGGGCACCTGGGACGGCGGGAGAGAAAAGGCACCGGCGGCGATCTGCCGGAAAGTGATCGAGGCAAAGGACACCGGCCGAGACGAAATCGTCATCTGGGGCGATGGAAATCAGACTCGCAGTTTCATGTACATCGACGACTGCGTCACGGGAATCGACCGGATCATGCACTGCGACCGCCTGGCCGGTGTGCCCATCAATCTGGGCTCCAGCGAACTGCACTCCATCAATTCGCTGGTCTCCCTGGCCGAAGAAATCGGCGGAATCAAACTGAAGCGCAAGTATGATCTGCACGCCCCCAAGGGTGTGGCCGGAAGAAACAGCGACAACACGTTCATCAGAC
>JAVQWE010000116.1:0-7733 GCA_033579175.1 Phycisphaerales bacterium
TGATCAACGCGAAAGTCTCTTTGTCCGGCACGAAGGTTGCCTCTCATTCTCCCAGAAGCCGCCCGGCGTCGGCGACCAATTGAGACATGTCAGGATCTTCGCGGTGGGAATAGATCCCACGGACGCGCCCGGCCGGGTCAACCAGAAAAAACTTCTCGGAATGGAAGATGGTGTGTTCGCCGTCGCCGGACCCGGCTGCCACCCGGAATCCCCGGGCGATCTCGAACGGATCGGTGCCCGGGCGGGTCAGCAGGTGCGTGCGGACGGGGTCGGCATCGAATTTGCGGGCATACTGCTGAAGCACGGGGGGGGTATCGCGATCCGGATCGACGCTGAACGCCACGAACCGCATGCGACGGCTGTCGATCGCCTGTGAGGTCCGCACCAGGGCTTCGGTCATTTTCGGGCATGGACCGGCACAATGCGTGAAAATGAAGCAGGCCACCCACACGTTGCCACGAAGCTGCTGGCTGGAGAGTGTGCGACCGGTCTGATCCGTCATTTCAAACGTCGGCGCGTCAAACAGCACCGGCAGCGGGGCCGGGCGAATCTGGAAATACATGGTCAGACCGGTGGCCACGATCGCGAACACCACCGCGCCGAGAATCAGCGGCCACACGGGGCTTGACGGTCTGCCCGCCGGTCGCGGGGGGGTGTCCGACGCCTTTGGTTGGAGCGAGGGCATCATCGTTCAGGCACCTTCACACGAATGACGACGGGAAAATGGTCGCTGGCCACCCGGGCCAGCCCCCCGGTGATCACTTCGGGTTCACTCAGCCGGTCCTTCAGGCTCGGCGTAGCCAGAATGTGGTCGATGAAGCTGCGGTGCCGGCCTTCCCAATAGCCGCCGAAGCTTATGGCTCCGCTCTGGCTGAGCCGTTCGGTGGCCAGAAACAGCCGGTCTTCCCCGGAGCCGACGAGCGTTGCGATGGTATCGCCACCGGCTTCCTGCTCGAACTCCTGAAAGTGCAGCTCATCGTTCATATCGCCGAGGAACAGCACGTCCGGCACGCCGCTGGTGCGGGCGATTTCATGAATGATCTGATTGGTTCTACGGGCCTCGCGGTTTCGCCATCGGGTGATTTCCACGTCATTGCCCGACTTGCTCTTCATATGATTGGTGCCCACCCACAGTCGATATCCCCAGGGTGTTTCAATCAGGCAGAACGCCGGCCCGCGCGCAAAGAGCCGGTTTCCGCGTGGGTTGGGGACGGGATCGGGCTCCAGATAGTACTGGTCGCGCGTTTCCAGCACCTTGAAGCCGGGTTTGAGCATCATGCCCAGGTGCTGGTCGCGGTCGGTGTTGCTGGGGAAGACGATCAGCGTGGCAAACGCGCCGTTGAGCCATTTCTGATTGAACAGCTCCAGATGCTCCCGTCGCGGGCCTTCCTGGAACACCAGGATATCGGGGTTGAACTTCGGATCGAGGATGACCTGCGCCACCTCCCAGTTGTCCTCGTCATCCTCTTTCTGCAGCCTTCTGAGAAATTGCGCGTCACCCAGTGCTTGAGTGACCGCCGGCTGCGTGCTCAAAACCAGCGCCTGGAAATTCTCGCGCCAGTTCTCCACGTTATACGTGCCGACGACAAACTCCCCGCCGAGAACGAAGGTCGAAACAACAATCCCCAGCAAGAACGCGATGCTTCGCATGGATGCTTCCTGATTGCGGAGATTCCACGATGCGCACTCCCGGCGCTTCCGAACGCCGGGGGAGGCACAGACGTTGCCTGACTCCCCCGAATGATAGCCACCGGAGGCGGAAGTTGCGTATCGCGCCCCTGCGCCATATTGTCGCGCGGCTGGATCATGGCCGAGGTGCCCGTCATCTCCGATTCCACCCCCAGCGCTGCCCCGCCACAGGGCCCGTCGCTCTCCCCGGCGATGCGGCAATACCGGCAATTCAAGCAGCAATACCCGGATTACGTGCTGTTTTTCCGGATGGGGGACTTTTACGAGATGTTCTGGGAGGATGCCCGCCTGGCCCACCGTGTCCTGGGGGTGGCTCTCACCAGCCGCAACAAGGGAGCGCCCGACGAAATCCCCATGGCGGGAGTGCCGTTTCATTCGGTAGAGGGGTATCTGCGGCGGATGATCGCGGCCGGCTATCGCGTGGCCCTCTGCGAGCAGATGGAAGACCCCTCGACGGCCCGGGGGCTGATCCGCCGGGAAGTCACCCGATTGATTACCCCCGGCACGCTCACCGATGAACCGCTGCTGGAAGGCCGCAGCGAGAACTACCTTGCCGCCGTCGCGCCGGGGGTCAGTCGGACGCAGGGGTATCAGATGGGGCTGTGCTGGGTCGATCTTTCCACCGGTTCCTGCGCCGCTTGCAGCGGCAGCGAAGGGCAGGTGCTGGACCAGATTGCGCGTCTGCATCCGGCCGAGGTTCTGGTACCAGAGCTGCCTTCCGGTCAACCGCATCCGATCGGAGAGTTGATCCGTCGCGCGGGGGTGCGGTCGGTCACCACCCGGGCCGGCTGGCAGTTCACCGCTCATCACGCCCGGGAACAGTTGCGCCGGCAGTGGCAGCTTGCGGCGCCGCAGGGAATCGGGTTCGAGGAAGATGATCCGGCATTGTCTGCCTGCGCGGCCGTGTTGTCGTACCTGCAGGAAACCCAGAAAAGCGCCCTGCCCCACCTGCGCATGCCGCGCCGGCATGTTCACAGCGATTTCCTGGCGATCGATCCGGCGACGTACCGTTCGCTGGAGATCGATCGCACGGTGCGCAGCGGATCGGTCGAAGGCTCGCTGCTGGCCGCCATCGACCGCACGCGCACCTCCATGGGTGCGCGGCTGCTGCGCCAATGGGTGCGATTCCCGCTTTGCGATCTGGAGCATATTGCCGCACGACAGGAGGCGATCGCCGCGCTGCTGCAGGAGCCTGCGATCCTGCGGCGGATTGTCGATCAGCTTGCCGACGTATGCGATATCGAGCGGATCGTCGCGCGTATCACCGTCAACCGCGCAAGTCCCCGCGATCTGGCGGCGCTGGGCCGGTGTCTGGCGGCCATCCCGCAACTGATCGACACCCTGGCGCGGCTGCGCAACCCGATTCTGGCCAACGAGCTGGCCACCAGCAGCGATTTCTGCCGGCAGCAGGCCGAGTTCCTGCAGAAAGCCATCTCCCCGGAGCCTCCGGCGCATCTGCGCGAAGGCGGGGTGATCGCGCCCGGATTCGACGCTGAACTCGACCGCCTGCGCGACATCGGGCAGAACTCGGCCGTCTGGCTGGTGCGATATCAGGAGCGGCTGGCGGGGGAAACGGGCATTCCCTCGTTGAAGGTCAGCTACAACCGGGTGTTCGGCTATTACATCGAAGTGACCGACGCTCACCGCCAGAAGGTCCCCCCCGGCTGGACACGCAAGCAGACCGTGAAAAACGCCGAGCGTTACATCACCGAAGAGCTGAAAGCCTTCGAAAACGAAGCCCTCGGTGCCCGCGACCGGGCGATTGTCCTCGAACAGCAGTTGTTCGAGAAAGTCCGTCAGACCATCCTGCCCCATGTCACCGAGTTGCAGGAAATCGCCGCGTCGCTGGCCCGGCTGGATGTGCTGGCGGGGCTGGCGCTGCTGGCTCTGGATCGCCAGTACTGTCGTCCAACCCTCACCGAAGACCGCACTCTTCGCATCCTCGACGGGCGGCATCCCGTGCTCGAACAGCAGCTCGGCAGTGAGTTTGTCGCCAATGACCTGCTCTTCGACGACGGCGACTGCCTGCACCTGATCACCGGCCCGAACATGGCCGGCAAATCCACGTTCATCCGGCAGGTGGCGCTGATCGTCATCCTTGCGCAGATCGGCAGTTACGTACCCGCCAGAGAGGCCACCATCGGAATGGCCGATCAGCTGTTTGCCCGCATCGGCGCCAGCGATGAGCTCCACGCCGGGCAATCCACCTTCATGGTTGAAATGATCGAGACCGCCAACATCCTCAACAACGCCACCCCGAAAAGCCTGGTGATCCTCGACGAAATCGGCCGCGGCACCAGCACCCTCGACGGGCTTTCGCTGGCCTGGGCAATCGCCGAGCACATCGCCTCTGACGTTCGCTGCCGCACCCTCTTCGCCACGCATTATCACGAGCTGACCGATCTGGCCGAACGCTTCACAGGGGTGAAGAACCTCAACGTCGCCGTCCGGGAGTGGGAAGATCAGGTGATCTTTCTGCATCGCATCGTCGAAGGTGGCACCGACCGCAGCTACGGGATTCACGTGGCCCGCCTCGCCGGGGTGCCGCAACCGGTGCTGCAGCGCGCCCGGGAACTGCTTGGCGAACTGACCGTGCAGCACGTCAGCCGCCCGCGCATCAGCCGAAGCCGCAAGGGGGATAAACCCTCCGACACCAGCCAGTTGCCGCTCTTTTCCGACCCGGCCCGGGAACTTCTGCAGACCCTGAGCCAGTTGAAGCTGGATGAACTTTCGCCGGTAGCGGCGTTCGACCTGCTGCGCCAGTGGAAACAGCGCTGGGGGCAGTCGCGCTGAGGCGCGCTCCCACACCCGCTTCCAAGGACCACGGGAAAGGCCTGGACCCGCCCGACGGCACGAAACCTCACCCGGGACCTTCGTCGGAAGATTCAAAAAACCTGAATTCTCTGCTTGACTGTGCTTCATTCAAAGGTAAATATCTTCCCAGCTTGACCGCCGAAGTCCCCGCCCGAGGGTGGGGACGCGGAGAACCCAATCCCGATTCGTCGGGATCGTCACCGGAAACCCGGTGGCAGGGGCTAATTCGATCGACGCGCCCGTCCGGGCATCGATCGAAGGGCGACTTTCAACGGCCCAGCCCGTCAGCTAACTCCGCAGGCATTTGAAAGGGATCAACGCTCCCACCGAGGGCGTAACGATCCTGCGTGTTCTTTGTGTTTTCATCCGTTGCCGGCGCCGTGCCGTCGTGCCCGCGTTTTCCGTTCAAGCTCGCAGGCGCAGGTTCGGCAGGCAGCAAAGGAGAAGCATCATGGAAGCCTCGCAGGCAGAACAGCTTCGCAAAGCGATCGAATCGCTCATCGACGCAAAACTGCTGGACGCACTGAGCAAACCCGGAGGACGAGACCGGCTTCTGGCGTATCGCGCCAGTGGTGTGGCGCCCTTCGGCGTGCGCATGGCCCAGCGAAAACTGCAGGAAGCCCTCGAACAGCTCCCACAGTCGGAGGACAGGTTTGCCCATCAGGCCGCCTGAGCGGTCTGCTTCATCCAACAGATTCCCATCGGCCACGGAGTTGATGACCGTGGCGCCAAGTCCGCGGCGGACGCCGGATTGCAGCAATCCGTGTCGTTCGCCGCGGATTTCATTGAAGCCTCCCACCGGTCCTGCGGTACCGCCGGCGGGCAACCACCCGTCCGACCATCCACCCGGCACGATAGCGCTCCGGACAGACTGCCTGATATCCGAAGGTTTGTGCGGGGGGTTGTGCGATGCACAGGCGTTTTTCAAAAACGCACAAATCCGCACAATTTCGCACAATCGAACCGCTCCGACCGCGTGGATCGGATTCCATCGACCGGTGAGCCGGGAAAGTCGCAACCGCCCAGGTGGTGGATGCGGTTCCTGCATCTGGCACCGGCTCCGGAGAGAGACGGATCGGTCGGCATGGATGGGATGGCACGAACCGACGTGTCGTCGAAGTCCTTGCGGGTATCGGGTGCTGGCGGGTCGCGCGCGGTGCCAGCGGTGGTGTGGCGCGAGCCTTTTGCGCGCTTGGCGCCGGGAACCGATGGGGATGGATCGCGGGGCGCGCATCCTGTGGCTCTGCAATCCCCTGGCGCGCTGCGCGCCGCGGGATCCGGACGCGCGGCGCCGGGGGGTGCGCAACCCTGGTTTCTGCTCAGAATCGCAGCCCTCCGATCGCGGTTTTTTTACCGACCCCCGTTGCGCCGACGCCAGCCCCGCAGCGCAGCGCGCCACCGCGCAGCAGGAAGGGCAGCTCGATTGGTTGGCCGGTCGGCCGGGAAGCACCCGACGGCCCGCGGGGTGAATCAATCAGCCGTCGCGAGGACCGGGCTTCCGGGAGAGGTCTGACAGTTCCGAAGGGTTGATGACGCCGGGACAGTCGCAACGCACGGAGCCAAGGAGGATCTGAAGCGAGGCGCACAGCACCAGTGGGATCACAGCGGAGGAAGGGTCGATCGCGATGTGCCGCAACGGGAGCAGCAGCATCGGTGGCCAATGACGCCAGGCGATGTCCAGGGCCACGCGGTGGATCGACTGCAGGTCGTGTGGATCGCGAAGGTGCGCCCGTTGGGCGTTGGCCTGATTGAAGAACTCGTGCAGAACCTCTTCGTCGTACAGCAGCAGAGCTGCCGGCAGAGTGCTGGCGAGGATCAGGATTGCAAGAGCCCAGCGACGGGCGCGGGTTCGCAGTGCACCTTGGACGGCCAGGTCGGCGGTGGCAGGGTTTGCGGCGATGAGGATCAGCAGGATCGTTGGCAGCCAGGGCAGCAGAAGCCGTGGTCCCCAGCAATACCAGCCGAAGGGTGCAAGCCAGGCGGCCAGTCCTGCGGTCAGGATGAGGGCAACGAGCAGCGCCGCGGCCGAGGCGCAGGCAGCGGCCCGGCAGGGGGTGGGCGGCGATTGCAACATCTTCGGGAAAGATCGCAGGGGCAACACAGCCAGGAAAAGCCCGGCCCACAGCGGCCAGCTTGCCACGACTCCCCCGTTGGGCGCCAGCCACAGCGCCAGGGCATAGCCGAGCCAGTAGCGGACAGACTGCACGAGGCGCGGGTCATCCAGATATTCGACATTGCGCGGGGTTCCGAAGCGGAACTGATTGAATCCGGCATTGATTGCAACAGCCAGCACCAGCGACAGCGACAGCGCGGCCAGGTGCACGCGAGTGGGGCGTCGGGCCGGGTCGAGTCCGATCAGGGCCAGCCACAGCAGCGCCAGCAGGAACGGAGCAAACTCCTTGGTGATTCCCGCAAGCACGCTCAGCAGCGCGATCAGCAGCAAGGAACGCCCGCACAGCAGGCTGGCGGCGAAGCCGGCCGTCAGCAGCGCCGCCGGCAGCTCGTTGAAGGTTGAGGTGGCGTACGCCGCCAGGGGACCGGCCAGCATCACCAGCGCGGCGAAGCCGGCCGTCGGAAACGATCCGCCACGGGCGCGAACGGTCCGATAGGTCAGGTAAGGCAGGGCCAGATAGCTGAGCCGGCTGGAGAGCGACCAGATTTCGTTCATCGTCAGGGGGATACCGATCGTTCCCAGAGCCGGGGCAAGCAGACCCGTGAGATACTGGAAGATGGGATAGGCGCTGGGCTGGGCGATCGGCCCGGTCATGCCGCCGCGAAACCAGGCGAAAAATTCGCGCAAGCCCTGTTCGATGAAGTGGGAGTCGATCTCGTGTCGGGCGGGCGCCTGCACGACGTAGGTGACGATGCCGCAGATGGCCAGCAAAACCATCCCCCGCCGCAGGCGTCGGGCGGCGTCGCCCGGTTGGGCAAGGGTGGGTTTTTCGATCGTCCCGGGGAGGGACATGCCGAGGACTCTCGGACGCAAGGTTGCCGCTGTCAAGGCGGGGCGGCAGGCTTTCACCGGCGTAGGTGGAGCGTCGGGGCGGCTGACATCCTTCCCGGATCGGCAATGTGGCCGTGCCGATCCGGCCGGGGCAGGTCAGAAGTGTCGGCGTTGCGAAAAGAGCCAGTTCAGGACCCGGATGTCGTTGTATGCGGTTGTCCAGGCATCGTGGCCGACGCCGGGAAGCTCGGCGTAGCGCACATCGATGCCGGCGCGGCGCATGGCG
>JAVQWE010000117.1:0-7703 GCA_033579175.1 Phycisphaerales bacterium
GTTCGGCGTGGGGGCGGCGCTATGGCGGGCAGCACGCCGACGCGATGCCGCAGCGCAGGCATTGCAGGCCCGTCAGGTGCCCGCCGCGGTGAGCACCTGAACCCTGGCTGCGGACCGCGGTCAGTATTCCGGGGGCAGTGGATCCATCGGCAGGCCTGCGCGGGGTTCGAGTTGGCTGGTCAACGCCAGCGGAAACCATAGCCCGGGTTTTCGGGTGCCGGTGATCGAACGGCGGGTGGTGGTTCCACCTGCACTGGAATCCGGGGATACCAGGACTCATACCACAGGCCGTGATCGTAGAACGCGCGTCCGCTTCTCATCAGTGCCTTGCTGTACTCCAGAGCCTCCATCCCCAGCTTGCGTGCCAGGTTTTCGTACGCAGCGGCCGCCACATGATTGGCGCGGGCCGTGTGATATTTTTCGCGCAAGTCCAGCACGGTCGGATCATCCTTGACCGACTCGCGGAATTCCATGCGAAGTTTCCGCAGACGGTCGCCCGCCTCCAGCAGTCTGGCACGGGCTTCGGCCACTGCCGCATCGGCCGACAGCGCCGCCGAGCGCAGTTCCGATGCCCGGGAAGCGTGCGTGAGTCTGGCCCGCGCCAGCGAGAGCAGCGTCGCATCGACGGTTTGCCGATCCGCTCCGGTCGCCTGCAGCTCCAGGTGCGTCTCGTGAATCTGCCGGGAAAGTTCACGGGCCAGCGCTTGGTGAGCCTGATACTGCTCGTCCTGCATCAGCCGGGCGAGCGCCTGGTTGACGGCGGCCTGATATTGGTTCCAGGCTGCCTCCTCGGCCCCAGCGGCAGAGAGATACTCCGGCGAGCGCAGAAACTGCCGGCGCATGCGGTCAACCTGCTCGTTGATCCGTTGCTGTGCCCGCTGGCTCTCGAAGCGTGCCAGCAGCGTGCGTGCCCGGGCGAAGAGCGTTTCGCGGGTTTCGGCTGACGGAAATCCCAGCGGCGCCTGCCGGTCATACTGCCGGGCGTCCCGCAGGAAGGGGCTGGGCATACCATAGGCCCCGCGAAATTCGATGCCCAGGTCAGTCCACGAATCCACAGTAGTTTGTGCGGAAGCGACCATGGTTGTCGCCAGGATCACCGCCGCGAGCGATTGGATAGGCCTCATGTCAGCTCCTTGGCCGGGATCGTCTGGGGTTCCTGAGCGGGGCGCACCGCCCCTCTCTCAGGATTCAGACACTGTAGCCCGGGAAGAGTTTGCCCGTCCAGCCGGAAGAAATTTCAGCTCGCGCCACCCATCCGGCTATCCCTTTACGGCGCCGGTGGTCAGGCCTTCGATCAGCTCGCGTTGCAGCAGGAGGAAGACCACCATCACCGGGGCAATACTGATCACCGTGCCGGCCATGATCACGCCGTAATCCGCCTGATATTCCTGAAGACTGGTGAGCGTGCTCAGCCCGATGGGAAGGGTGTATTTGCTCTCGTCCTTCAGGACCAGTTGCGGCCAGAGGAAGCTGTTCCAGGTTCCCAGGAAAGCCATCAGCGTATACGCCCCAACCATCGGACGGACGCAGGGCAGCGCCACATCCCACCAGACCCGCAGTTCGCTGCAGCCATCGACCCTCGCAGCGGCGATCAGCTCGTCGGGCACCCCGCGCATCGCCTGACGGAACAGAAACATGCCGAAGACGCTCACCGCCCCGGGGACGAGAATCCCCGCGTAATTGTTGACCCAGCCCAACCGATCGACCTGCTCATACAGGCTCGGAAGGATCACCTGCCCGGGCAACAGCATGGTCGCCAGCATCAGGAGCATCAGCGGGCGCTTGCCGGGGAAATCGTACTTGGCCAGCGCAAAGCCGCCGAGGCTGGAAAGCAACACAACGATCACGGTGTGGGTGGACGCAAGAAACGTGGAATTCACCACCCACGAAATCAGCGGTCTTTCCCGGCAAATCCGCACGAAATTCTCAACAGTCAGCCGGTCAAATCCTCCCGGCGGCAGGAAGGTGTGGTTGAACAGGTCATCGCCGGTCTTCACCGAGGCACACACAACCCACACAAACGGGAGAATGCTTACCGTCGCCAGCAGACCCAGAAGGATGTGCAAAGCCAGCGTGATCAGGGGGTTGCGCGATCGAATCATGGCAAGGCCTCCCTGCGCCGCACGATCCGCCACTGTGCCACCGCCAGCCCGCTGATCAGCAGCACGAGCATCCAGCCGATGGCCGCGGCATATCCGAGGTCTCCGGACTGAATGCCGTAGACGTACAGATACATGACGATGGTCAGGGCGGCGTTGCCGGGGCCGGCGCTCTGCCCGAAGAGGATGTAGGGCAGTTCGAACAGTTGCATGGCGCCGATCAGACCGAAGAGCGTCAGAAACGTCACCACGTGCCAGACACCCGGAAGCGTGATGTTCCAGAACTGCCCCCAACGACCCGCACCATCAACCGCCGCCGCCTCGTACAGTTCCCGATCCACCGCCTGCAGCGCCGCCAGAAAATAGACCATTCCATGCCCGATGCTCAGCCACAGCGCCGCCAGCAGCACCGACGGCATGGCCAGCCGGGGTTCCGACAGCCAGGCGATCTCCACGGGCCTGCCCAGAAGCGCGCTCAGCGCGGTATTCAGAAGTCCGTGCCGCACATTCAGGATCTGCGCAAAAATGATCCCGACGAAGGCGCCGCCGACCAGATGGGTGCTGAAAAACGCCAGCCGGAACAGCGACCTCCCGCGGATCCGTCGGCTGTTCAGCAGCACCGCCAGCAGCAGTGCCGCCGGGATCTGAATCAGCAGAAACGCCAGCGCATAACCCACGGTGTTGACCACGGCGAACCAGAAGAAACGGTCGCGCAGGAGGAAGGCGTAATTGTCCAGGCCGGCGAAGATCTGTCGTTCGGAACCGACGGTTTTATGCAGGCTCAGCAGGAGGCTGCGCAGCAACGGCCACAGCAGAAACGCAGCAAACAACAGCACGAACGGCGAAACGAACAGGTAAGGGGCCAAGCGCTGCTGAAGTTGCCAGAGGCGCTGTCGCATGCGATCTGGCGACATGATACGGATGCCTTCCCGGGCGTCACCGGCGCGCAGACCACGGTTCGGCTGACGCCACGGGGGTATCGCTCACACGGCAGCGCAGATCGACCCGATAAACAGCCGGTGCCGCAGCATCAAGCAAGAACCCGCCGCCGCGTGATGAGGCGCGACGGCGGGTGAAACCTGAGGAGAATCTGTCCTTGGGTTTACTTCTTGCCGAGGATGGCGTCCTTGGCGGCTTTGGCGACGCGGAACTTCACGACCTTCTTGGCCGGAATCATGATTTCCTCGCCCGTGGCGGGGTTGCGTCCCTTGCGTGCCTTGCGATTCACCAGCACCAGCTTGCCGATGCCGGGGATGACGAACTGGTTCTTGGCCTGCTTGTAGGCCAGTTCCGCCTGAGCCTGAAAGAAGGCACCGACGGCTTTTTTGCTCACGGTATGACCGGCTTTGGCAAGCAGATCCACCATGGTATTGGCAACTTCCGACTTGGTCATGGCCTTGGCCATAGGCATTCAGCTCCTTTCGGGCAGGCGCCCCCGGGAAGGGGCGCGGCCCACAAGTTTCTGGAGAGATCGGGCGGTGGAGGGATGTCCTTCCACCGGCTTACGCCGACGAGCCCCGAATCCGCTTCGGTGCGATCGTTACCGTCGACGTACCTCCTGCCGTGCCCGAAAACCGCAGCCACAGCTGCGTTCCGGGCGAATTGTGGCGAGAAAATAGCGAAAAAACGCAGGGTTTCAACTCGCCGTGCCCGATTTCCCTCGAGAAACCGGCCGGTTCGCACCGGCAGCGCTTCCCACGGTCCGGAACCTCCGGGGGCCGGGAGGAACGCTCTGCCCGATCGAGCCCGCACGGTCTGTTGAAGATCCCCGGTGGTCAGGATCTGGCTCTGGGCAGCGCCACGGCCCAGCCCCATCCTCCGGAAAACTGAGTGATTTTCACGAGAATGCGGTTCACGCCCGCGTGAAGATGCACCGGGGCCTCGTCGTCGCCCGGTCGGAAGGCACGGCGGGTGTCATTCTCGTGCACCAGCCTGCCGTTCAGCCAGACGGCGATCCCGTCGTCGCTGCCGATCTTCAGCACCGTGTCGCGCGGAAGGGTGCTGTGGAGTTCAGCGTAGCCGTAGGCGATCGCGTGCTGGCACGCACCGAGCACCTGGTCGCAATCGACGAATCCATGCCTGCCGGCCCGCACCTTCTTCCAGATCAGCGTGTGCGAACCGAGCAGATGGGAAGCCGTCAGATCAATTGCGCCATGGGCGCGTTCCTCGTCGATGGCGGTTTTCTGCTTCAGCGAGACGCGTCCCGGTTCGGCGGGAAAAGGCCCGATGACGTACCAGTCACAGATCGGTTCGTCCTGCGTCGGCTCCCGTTTTGCCTGCCACCCTGCGCGCAGCGCCTGGACATCGATCCGGTCAAAACTCCTGCCGCTGGTGGGCACCAGCGTGCGTCTGGCGTCGAGATCGGGCAGCAACCCTCCGTCCTTCTCCAATCCATGAGCAGCAATGAGTTCATCGCACAGTTCCACGATCCTGTCCGGCGGGAGCATGGAAGCGGTGAGCGGGTCGAACATCGCGGCCTGATAGACATGATCACGCCGACCTTCGGTGGCGGCACGAATGAACAGTTCCTGCTGCGCGATGTGGGGGTTCACATACGCCAGAAGCTGCGGCGGGAGCGCGCCGACCAGCGTGAATGCCGGTCCGTTGCGGTCGACGAGCGCAGGTGCCTCGGCGATCGCGTCGGACGGCAGATTCGTGATCGCACCCCGGTTGGGCATATTGCCGTAAACAACACACGGCTTTCCCGTGACCATGGAGTGGATGATCGCGCTGCCGTATTCCTCAGTGCGCTCGTGCAGCATGGGTCGGGTGGAGCGCGCCTGTTCCCGCAGCCGATCGTATTCCTCCAGAATCGCCTCGCAACGACGCAGGTATTCATCGATCGGCACCTTGAACCGCTGGATGGATTCCGGTCCGTGAGGGATGAACCACGGGCAGTATTCGGCGTTGTGCTCACTGGATTCGGTGACGAAATAGCCCAGCCGGCGCATGATCTCAAACCGCACGCGGTCGCGGTCATAGATTTCCGGGCGATTCATCGCTTCAAACAGACGGGGGTACAGATCAACCCCGTTTCTTTCGATTCGCAGAAAGAACGCCATGTGGTTGATTCCAGCGCAGATGAATGCCACCGATTCCGGTTCCTGCTCAAGATACGACATGAGCTGCCGGAATGTGCCCTGCACGCTGTGGCACAGCCCCACCGCCCGCAGATCGCTTGTCCGGGTGATCGAGAGCATGTTCATGCTCATCGGATTGGAATAGTTCAGCAGAATGGCACGGGGGCAGACCGTCTGCATCGTGTCGCACAGCCGCCGAAGCATGGGATAGGTGCGCAGTGCCCGGAACAGCCCCCCGGGACCGGTGGTGTCGGCGATTGTGAACTTCAGGCCGTATTTGCGGGGAATCTCAAAATCGATCAGGGTCGAGTCAAATCCCCCGATCTGCACCATGTTGATGACGAAGTCTGCCCCGTCCAATGCAGTTCGCAGGTCGGTGGTGGCTTGCACCCGGGGCTCTGCCCCGAGCCCGTTGGCCACTTTGCGGCACAGTGCCTCGGCAAGGTTCAGCCGCTCCGGATCGATATCCATGTAGCTGAAGTGGACCTGCCGCAGCTGGGGAAAGGACAGGATGTCGCCGGTGAGGTTGCGGCTGAAAACCACGCTGCCGGCGCCGATCATCGCGATCTTGATCATCGCCTGCATTGTGGATCGAAGACGCGTGCTTGTCGATCCACGCACGGGCGTGACATTCGACAATCCGCCTGCTGCGCTCGACAATCCAGCCGCCATGAAGATTTACACGAAGACCGGCGACGACGGCACGACGGGTCTGATCGGAGGATCGCGCGTGCGAAAGTGCGACCCGCGCATCGAACTGTACGGCACGGTGGACGAACTGAACGCCGCGATCGGACTGGCGGCGGTGATGGCATCCGGGCAGGTGCTGGAGCAACTGCGCGCCGTGCAGAATGATCTGTTTGTTCTCGGTTCGCATCTGGCTACACCCGAACACGAGCCGGCCAGCAAAACCCGCTGGCTGCCCCCGCTGGAAGAACAGATGATCACGCGTCTGGAGCAGCAGATCGACGCTGCCACCGAAACGCTGCCACCGCTGCGCAACTTCATCCTGCCTGGTGGATCGGAGTTATCGGCACGGCTGCATCTGGCACGGACGGTCTGCCGGCGCGCCGAGCGCCTGGCGGTGGCGTTCGGTCTGGATCGTCCGATGCCGGCGATCGTGGTGACCTACCTGAACCGGTTGAGCGACTGGCTTTTTGTTCAGGCGCGGCTGGCCAACCAGTCGGCGGGGGTGAGCGACATTCCTTGGTCGGCACGGTAGCCGTGATGTTTTGGCGCGCCGGGGGTTTTGATGATAATCCTGCCGAGGGGCGCGCAATTCCATGATCTCGGTGGTCGTTCCCATCTTCAATGAACAGGAGAATCTGCCGGAGCTGCGCCGGCGCCTCACCGCTGCGCTGGATGCCACCGGCGAAACCTGGGAGCTGATCCTGGTCAATGACGGCAGCCGTGATAACTCCGCGGCGCTGATGCGCCAGTTCAACGCCGAGGACCCGAGGATCAAAGCGATCATGCTCAGCCGGAACTTCGGTCATCAGCCGGCCGTCACCGCCGGCATCCATCACGCCCGGGGAGATTGCGTGGTGCTGATCGACGGGGATCTGCAGGACCCCCCGGAGGTCATTCCGGAAATGATCCGCAAGTGGAAAGAGGGGAATCAGGTGGTTCTGGCCGAGCGCACCACCCGCAATGACCTGCACGGTTTGCGCGGCATCGGCTTCCGACTGTTCTATCCGCTGCTGAAGCGCGTGGCCGACCTTCCCAGCGGACCGGACGCAGGCATCTTCGGGCTCATGGACCGGATCGTCGTCGATCATTTCAACAGATTGCCCGAGAGAAACCGCTTCATTCCGGGACTGCGCAGCTGGCTGGGCTTCCGTACCGCCGCCGTCTCCTACGACCGCAAGGACCGCGCCGCCGGCAAACCCAAGCAGACCCTGGGTCGGCTGATCAAGTATGCGCTGGATGGCATGATCAGCTTCAGCTACAAACCGCTGCGTTGGGTGACATACTTCGGTTTTTTCGTGAGTTTTCTCTCGTTCGTGCTGGCGGTGACCTATGTGATTCTGGCTCTGATGGGTGTGGGCCAGATCGGACAGGGCTTTTTCACGATCATCGTGTGTCTGCTGTTTCTCGGGGGTGTGCAGTTGATTTCCATCGGCATTCTCGGCGAGTACATCGGCCGCATCTATGAGGAAATCAAGCAGCGACCGCTGTATGTCGTGGGGGAAACGGTGGGGTTCTGATCGGCGCCACCACCGGAGGGATAAGCCGGGCAAGGTCAGCTGGGCCCCTTGAGCAGAACCGAGGGATTGAAGCAATGTTGCGCTTTCGGGCGCCTTGGCGCGCAACACCTGGCCATTCCCGACCATGGCAGCCGGCGGCATCACCGGACCGCCGACGTTGTTCCCGGGAACGGGCGGACATTGTTCCGCGCGGAACATCGGCCCGCTCGAAGTGCCCCGTCGGATCAACCCTACGGGGACAGCAAGGCTGGCAATGTTCCGCGCAGAACACCGGCCGATGGAAACAGGCTACGTTCCGCGTCGAACCCAGGCAGCTC